>JAYVTP010000144.1:0-8704 GCA_043788685.1 Pseudolysobacter sp.
GCCGAGCAGACGCCCGAGCAGGCGTACATCTTCGTGAAACAACGGTTGGTCGACGGGCATCGCGAATTCCGTGCAGAGGATGGCAGGACGATGCCGCAACACCCTGCCCGGGCGCGCTGACACCGATTGGCAAATCACAAAATTGCCACGCCGTTGCAGCCAACCGCAGCCACCGGAATATACCGCATCGCAGCAAAAGCGCCAGCGTGACGGGTACAGTCAATGTCGCGGCCATACACCTAACATCGAGGTGTCGAGGATGCCCTATCTCGCTGTAGCCTTCCGTGGCAAGCTAAGCACCCGAGCTCGTGGTCGATGCTTGCAAGAATGTCGATGCGGTCGAGACAATTTTCACAACGCAGACTTCATCGCGGCCATACACAGCGCGAGAAAAGTTATCTGGATGCCAGTTGAGCGGGATCGTCGGCAGAAGTGTTGTCGACTTCCTGAAACCTCATTGCGAGAGCAGAGGTTTGAATAGTGGCGGAGAGGGAGGGATTCGAACCCTCGATAAAGCTTTTGACCCTATACTCCCTTAGCAGGGGAGCCCCTTCGGCCTCTCGGGCACCTCTCCGGGGATTTCTGACGTTGCTGGATGACGCATGTCGCGTCTCACCAAACCCGTCGCTAACGCACCCGACCAACGCTGTTAGTCAGGTGCGCAAGGATAGCTGTTCAACGTCGGCTGGTAAAGCCTCAACTGCTCGCGGGTGGCACGTCCGCATCATTTACTGTCGGATTTTCTTGCTCGCGCTTGATGCGCTGGTAAATTTCTTCGCGGTGCACCGATACATCTTTGGGTGCATTGATACCAATACGCACCTGATTGCCTTTAACGCCCAGTACGGTAACGCTTACTTCATCACCGATCATCAGAGTCTCACCAACTCGACGAGTCAAAATCAACATTATTTTTCTCCTGTATGGCTTGCATCGATCCAATCGATACCAGCGCTGCAGATCACCAGTCCGTGCACTCTCGAGGATTACCCAAAGTCAGCGAATTCCGTCGAACAACTTGCCTGACAAACTTTCTTGATCGAGTTGCGCAGGGTGACGTGCTTCCTGATTCGAACAAACTTGAAGTCACTTATAAAACACGTCAAGTGATACTAGCCGAGCCATCCCGCGCGTGCAATCAACTCCGTGTGTAAAGGAAATTCACATATTTTTCGCGATTCGTCAGCCAACTTTTTGAGCTACCCATTGCGTTACCGAGTCAAGTGCCGCCAGTAACAATGGCGTGTCTTCACCACCGCCTTGGGCGAGGTCGGGCCGACCGCCGCCCTTGCCGCCAATCTGCTGTGCAACGTGGCTGACCAGATCGCCAGCCTTGAGTTTTGTCAACGCCTTGCCATGCACGCCGCCGACCAAAGCAATCTTGCCATCCACGCCCGACGCAAGCAGAACCACACAATCGCCGAGCTTGTTCTTGAGCTGATCGACACCATCGCGCAAGGCCTTTGCATCGAGGCCATCGAGTCGCGCCGCAATCACCTTGAAACCTGCCACCTCGACTGCGGTTTCGGCCAGATCACGGGTTGCCGATTGTGCGGCTTTCGACTTGTACGAGTCGAGTTCGCGCTCGAGTTTTTTCTGCTTGTCGAACAACTGGCGCAGTTTGTCCAGCACGTCGTTGCTGCTCGCGGCGAGCAAATGCCCGACCTCGACCAGACGCTGCTCCTTCTCGGCCACCAGATCAAGCGCCGTCGCGCCAGTCACTGCTTCGATACGGCGCACGCCCGAGGCAACACCGCTTTCGCCGAGCAGCTTGAACAAACCGATATCGCCGCTGCGCGCAACGTGCGTGCCGCCACACAATTCAGTCGAAAATTCGCCCATGCGCAACACGCGCACATGCTCGCCGTATTTCTCGCCGAACAAGGCCATCGCGCCAAATTCGATCGCGTCGTCGTAGGCCATCTCATGCACTTCGACATCCACGTTGCGACGGATCTCCGCATTCACCATCGTCTCAACCGTGTGCAGTTCCGCACTGCTAAGCGGCGCGAGATGCGAGAAATCAAAACGCAATCTGTCCGATGCCACGAGGCTACCCCTCTGCTGCACATGTTCACCAAGAACCTTACGCAGCGCTGCGTGCAATAGATGCGTGGCCGAGTGATTGAGCACGATAGCAACTCGGCGCTGCTCATTTACGCTTGCGCTGAATACCGCACCGACCTGCAGCGGCTTGCCATTCCAGTGCCCGACATGAGCGAAGAACGTGCCGGCCAGCTTGACCGTATCGCTCACGGAAAAACTTCCCGCGGATGATGTCAGCGTGCCGGTATCGCCGACCTGCCCGCCCGATTCAGCATAGAACGGCGTGCGATCGAGAATCAGCGTGGCTGCTTCGCCATCGTTCAGCACATCGACGCCGCGACCATCGCGCACGATCGCGACCAGCTTCAGATCACTCGCGACCAAGTTCGAATAGCCAAGGAACTGCGTCGCTGGCAGATCCTTGACCACATCAGCAGCGATCTGGCTCTGCCCGCCGAAATTGCTTGCGGCGCGGGCGCGATCACGCTGTTGCTCCATTGCGGTTTCGAAGCCGGCCATATCGACGGTGAGGCCACGTTCGCGAGCGATGTCGGCAGTGAGATCGACTGGAAAACCGTAGGTGTCATACAAACGGAACGCGTCTGCGCCAGGAATTGTTGCGGCGGAACGCGTGGCGACTTCCTCAAACACGCGCATGCCATGCTCCAACGTTTCACCGAAGCGTTCTTCTTCGGTTTTCAACGCGCGTTCGATCAATTCGCGCTTGGCGACAAGTTCCGGATACGCCTTGCTCATTTCCGCAATCAACGGCGTCAGCATGCGATGGAAAAATGTTCCACGCACGCCGAGCATGTAACCATGCCGCAACGCGCGACGGATGATCCGACGCAGCACATAACCGCGCCCCTCGTTGGAAGGCAATACGCCATCAACGATCAGGAATGAACACGCACGGATATGATCGGCAATCACACGCAGTGATTTGTTTTCGAGATCGCGGGTATTGGTGAGCTGTGCCGCGACACGAATCAGATGCTGGAACAGATCGATCTCGTAATTCGAATGCACGTGCTGCAACACCGCGGTGAGACGTTCGAGCCCCATGCCGGTATCGACGCACGGCGCTGGCAGCGGACTCAGCGTGCCATCGGCGGCGCGATCGAACTGCATGAATACGAGATTCCAGATTTCGATATAGCGATCGCCATCTTCGTCGGGCGAACCGGGTGGACCACCAGCGATTTCCGCACCGTGATCGTAGAAGATTTCGGTGCACGGACCGCATGGCCCGGTATCGGCCATCTGCCAGAAATTATCCGACGCATACGGCGCACCCTTGTTGTCGCCGATGCGCACGATGCGCTCGGAGGGAATGCCGATTTCCTTGTTCCACAAGTCATAGGCTTCATCATCGGTGTGATACACGGTGACCCAGAGTTTGTCTTTGGGCAGGCCGAAAATATCCGTGAGCAATTCCCACGCGTACTTGATCGCATCACGCTTGAAATAATCGCCGAACGACCAGTTGCCGAGCATCTCGAAAAAAGTGTGATGGCGCGCGGTATAGCCGACTTGATCTAGATCGTTGTGCTTGCCGCCCGCACGCAGGCAACGCTGCACCGATGTGGCGCGCACGTAACTGCGCTTGTCTGCGCCGAGGAAGACATCCTTGAACTGCACCATGCCGGAATTGGTGAACATAAGCGTTGCATCGTTGCCCGGCACGAGCGAGCTGGACGCCACGATGCTGTGCCCTTTGCCACGAAAATATTCGAGAAATCCGCTGCGAATTTCAGCGCTGGTCTTGGTCGGCACGGCTGGGGTCGGCACGAGGGTCATGGGCAGTAATCACGGCAAGCTGAGGGAGACGATTCTCGATACCAAACAGTTGCGATATGCGGCCCATGGGGCGAGAGTTCAATCAACGCACGCGACGAATGGCGCGTCAGTCGAGCTCGGCAATACCGTCCGTGTCAGCGGCGCGAGTGAGACTACATACTGTGTCAATTTCAAAGCCGCGACGCAAGAGAAACTGACCGCGTTTGTTGCGTTCGGCCGGGGTGGTCGCGGCTTTGCCGGCGAAACGGCGACGCAATTGACCACGCGCCACGGCCAGCCAATCAGGATCTTCCGCGGCGATCCGTGCCTGCGCCGAAGCACCAACGATACCATGTGTCTTCAGTTCGGCAACTATCCAGCGCGGCCCATAACCGTCGTTGATGCGCTGCCGCACCAGACAGCCGGCGAAACACTCATCGTTTTGATAATTCTGTTCCTGCAGCAGATGCAATGCGGTGATGCTTTCAGTCGCATCAAAACCGCGCAGCTCCAGTTTGCCAAGCAACTCGCGCTCGGAATGTTCACGCCGCGCAAGCAAAAGCAGCGCCCTGTCGTAGGCGCTGCCGTTGGGTTTTTCAGTTGGAATTCGCGGCATGATCTGGCGTTGAAATGTACGTCATGCAGCCGATCAGCCCTCGCCATCGACGCGAGCCGATCGATGGCATCAGACTTCTTCAAGCTCCGCGGCTGCGACCGGCGAGCTCGGCCTGGTGACAACGAGCAACGCGCGCAATTTGTCTTCGATATCCTTGGCAATCTCCGGATGCTCGCGCAGATATTGGCGTGCGTTGTCCTTGCCCTGCCCGATGCGTTCACCGTTGTAGGAATACCACGCACCGGACTTATCCACGATCTTGGCATCAGAACCCATGTCGATAAGCTCACTCTCGCGCGAAATGCCCTCGCCATAAAGGATCTCGGTGAGCACCTGCTTGAAAGGCGGCGCGAGTTTGTTCTTGACCACCTTGATGCGGGTCTGGTTGCCGATGACTTCTTCACCTTTCTTCACCGCACCGATACGGCGAATATCAAGACGAATCGATGCGTAGAATTTCAGCGCATTGCCGCCGGTCGTGGTTTCCGGACTTTGCCCGGGCATCATCATGCCGATTTTCATGCGCAGCTGATTGATGAAGATCACCATGCAGTTCGAACGCTTGATATTGCCAGTGAGTTTGCGCAACGCCTGACTCATCAAACGCGCCTGCAAGCCGACATGGACATCGCCCATTTCGCCTTCGATTTCAGCTTTCGGCGTCAAAGCAGCAACCGAATCGACCACGACGACATCGACCGCACCAGAGCGCACCAGCATGTCGACGATTTCCAGTGCCTGCTCACCGGTGTCGGGTTGCGATACCAGCAGATCATCCACGTTCACGCCAAGTTTTTCGGCATAAATCGGATCCAGGGCGTGCTCCGCATCGACGAACGCACACGCGCCGCCAAGTTTTTGCGCCTGCGCGACCACGTGCAAAGTCAGGGTGGTTTTGCCCGACGATTCCGGACCATAGATTTCGACCACGCGACCACGCGGCAAACCGCCGATGCCGAGTGCGATATCCAGCCCGAGCGAGCCGGTGGGAACGACATCGACCGCATCGGAGGTGCGATCGCCCATGCGCATCACCGCGCCCTTGCCGAACTGTTTTTCGATTTGGCTCAGCGCAGAAGTGAGCGCGCGACGTTTATTCTCGTCCATCGGGATATCCTTGAGTGAAGTAGTTAGGCGGCGAGTTTGACCCGGGTCCGTCTCAGCAGATGAGATATCGCGAGCCTATCGATTGGAATAATTATCCCACAGTCATCGTGTCCGCGCAGTGGCGAAACGCAGCGTCAATTTGTAAGAATTCGCTGTATGCCTTGCAGAGCTGCGGCGACAGTCTGACGACGCACCGCTTCGCGATCACCATCAAAATGAAACAGTTCGGCTTGGGCGTAACCACCACGGCGTTTCCAGCCGATCCAAACCGTGCCGACCGGCTTGCCCGGTGTTGCGCCGGTTGGGCCGGCAATCCCGGTCACGGCCACGGCCATGCCGGCACCGAAACGCGCGAGTGCACCGGAAACCATTTCGACCACGACTTCCTGACTGACCGCGCCCAGTGTTTCGAGAGTCTGCGGTCGCACCCCGAGCAGCGCTTCCTTGGCCTCATAACTGTAGGCAACCACGCCACAACTGAACCACGCCGAGCTGCCGGCGAGGTCGGTCAGGACTTTGGCAATCCAACCGCCAGTGCAGCTTTCGGCGGTGACCAGCATCAGGCCACACTGAATCAGCAATACTGCCAATTCATTCGCAAGCGCGCGCAAGTCAGAATCATACGGAGGTTCACTACTATTCAACGTGACCTCGCGTGTAGAAAAAACTTCGCAACTATGCGCAAGAAATCGCGTATGAATTACGCATTATAAGCACGTACCGTTACCGTTGGCAGCAGCAGCAGTAGGGCCTTTTACGCCGGTATTAGTCAGTGTAAGGTTGCCGCACAAATCGCCAATCTGGC
The DNA here is from genome assembly GCA_043788685.1 of Pseudolysobacter sp. Classification (GTDB taxonomy): domain Bacteria; phylum Pseudomonadota; class Gammaproteobacteria; order Xanthomonadales; family Rhodanobacteraceae; genus Pseudolysobacter. The sequence continues at coordinate 6,354 of JAYVTP010000144.1, forward strand.
CGCCTGCAGGTGCTGCAATGAATGAATAGCTGAGAGTAGTGGGCAGAGTAACAGTCAAAGTGTAGTAGCCTTTCGGCGACGTTACCGTGCCAGCGACTGCACTGACCCCCAACCCTAGCGGACTCATGTCACTTGTGTACGCATTATTATTAGTATAGTAGCGTTCTTCCGCTGCAGCTATTTGCTGCAGCAGATTTTTTCCTTCTACCCGCCGCCCGCGGAACATGAAATTTTGATAGGTCGGAACAGCGATCATCAACAGAATACCAATTATAGCAATCACGATCATCAACTCGATCAAACTAAAGCCTCGTCTCCGTGCCAGTGATATATCGAACGGCAAACGACGACACTTAACCATATTTGATAGATTTCTCACCGGAGTACTCACAAGTCGTTAAAAAGCATGCGCCAAGCACGACGGCGCCAGATGGGCGCAGGCAGCTTGAACGTTTGGTTATTATTGGCACCGATAATACCCGGCAACACAATAGCGCCGCCACCACCGGCTTGTACCAATGGCAACGATCCTGTAGCAGGAGCGTTAATCACCGTCTGGCCCACAACCGTGTAACCATTGGTGCCACTGCCGCCCGTGTACAAGTTAGGAACAATAGGGCCGCCGGTCTGGGCGTTCGCGAGAATAATGCCACCACTACTCGTGGTGCTGCAGGGATCTACGCTCGGTGAGAACGTTCCTAATATCGCACCATTGATACTAAACAACGCACCTGGGCTGACCAATACACGTTCCCCGACAATTGGCGTGAGTGCAATTGTCCAACCTTTTTTAGGCAGGGCCACAGCATTGTTGGTCAATTCGCGCAAACCGGCAGTTCCCGTCACTTTCAGGGTCTGGCCAACCAAGTCCGATGCAAGAACAGGACTTGCTGTCACGGCACCGGCATCACTGATGCCATAAAACGCCTGAGTCAAGGTAGTTGTCGCATCAGCAGGACTCAAATATTGTCCAGTCCCGAACACAACCATATAACCGTTGGAATTAAGAGCGGAAGGAAACAAAGTCGGCGCCGATGTGATCGGTTGACTACAAGGTCCGCCAGCAACAGGGGTAGCCGGGCAATTACCGGAACCGGTATAGGTTTTGAATATTACATCAACAGTCCAATTGGCAGGAATCGGATCACTCATATTCAACCGAAACATGTTACCGACCAGATCGCCAGCAAACGCTGCCGTTTCGATTTCGGTACCCTGCGAACCGCCAACCGTGATCGAGCTCAGTCCGTAACTATTTATACCGGATGGCGTTTTAACTTCCGTTATATACGCACCCGTCATCGCATTAAGCACATAGAATGAGCTGAAGGTATTCGAGCTCGTCGTGCAGTTGGGTATGACAGGAGTACCAGGACAAGTGGGGAAGTTGCCACTGGGAACGAGTACTACCCAACCAGCGGATGTGCGCGCTATGTTCGGTAATCCGAAAGTATAACCAAGATCGTCCCCACTGGTCGACGTATTGTTGTATTCCCATAAAACCGATGATGCGGCAGTTGATTCATTGACTGCTGTGGGGTTAGTAATGTCCAGCGCAAATACGCCGCGCCCACCTAGACGCAAAGTACCCACCAGCATGGTATGCCATTTAAGGTCGATCGTCGAAAATACGTCGCGGTGTATCGGCGTATTATCAACATAGTTGGTATAAGAGAAATTGGTATTTAGCATGAACCGATTGAGATTCGAGAACACGGTACTCGGAACAAAACCGAACAATTCGGCACCTGTATTGGCATTGAAAGCATGCAGCATGCCGTCGTTGGCGCCTACGTATAGTGTGGGCTGACGCATGCGATGATTTTTTACGAACTGCTCGTAAGTCGTGCCATCCAAAGTCGGCTCAGTCGTTACCCCAGTAGAAGCATTGGTGATTAGCAGTGCTGCTGCCGTCGCCTCCGGCGAACCTGACGGGAAATCATCGTTAAAACCGCTATCAGGAAACGATACATACATCGGCTGAGAATTGATTACCGCACCCAACACAGACGAACGTTTGCGGAACAATGGAGTAGCTCCGGATACTTCATGACTCTGGTCGCCGCGCAAATAATTCAAGCGAAATTGTCCATTCCCATCAGGAACAGGCACTGCCGGTGCAGTGTTCAGATTAAGACTAGTCTGTTGCAGCACACTCAGGCTTGCCCATTGAAACGGCTTACCTACGCCCAGTCCTGCGCCACTTGCGGTAAGAATTTGTCGACTAGCCGGCGGCCCTGTTTGGGTCGAGGTGCTCACCAGATTGGATATTTTGCAGGGAGGCGCGGTTAACAAACAGCCGGCATCCCAATTCCCCAAGAGGTTGGCGGCACCAGTACTGACATCGAGTG
>JAYVTP010000145.1:0-1550 GCA_043788685.1 Pseudolysobacter sp.
GCTGCACGACGCAGCAAAAGAAGCCGGGCTGATATCCGCGACCCAGCAGGAAATGATCGCGCTGCTGCAGCGCTGGATCGATGAAGATCGCAAATCCACTGCGCTGAAAGCCCTGCAAGGCATGATCTGGCAGGCCGGTTATGCCGCTGGCGATTATCGTGCGCATGTCTACCCCGATGCGGTGCGCGCGCTGCGCGAATGGCACGCTCAAGGCGTCAAGCTTTATGTCTATTCGTCGGGTTCGATCCAGGCGCAGGAATTGTTTTTCGGCAACAGCGAAGCCGGCGATTTGCGCGATGTGTTCTCCGGATTTTTCGATACCACCAGCGGGCCAAAACGCGATGCCCAGTCGTATCGAAATATCCTGCGCGTGATCGATGTGCCGGCGAATCAGATTTTGTTCCTGTCCGATATCGTCGAAGAACTCGATGCTGCGCATGGCGCCGGTCTAGCGACGACGATGCTCGCGCGTGCGCCGATGATTTGCCGCGCCCCCGAGATGGGCGGCCATCGCTGTATCGACAGTTTCGAAAAAATTTCGCTCACCTGATCTCATTTATTCATGTCAATTTTATTGCGCGCACTGTATTCCGGATTTCTCGTCAATGTATTCCTGCGCCCGTTGCGCCGCCCTTACCTGCAGGGGCCGGGGTTGTTTTTCGCCCTGCTCGCCGTCGCCACACTGGCGAATATCGGCTTCAACTGGCTGATCACTCCGCTACCGAATATTTTCGACCTGAGCGGCGCGTTGGCGATGGCGATGGAGGCGTTGTTGATCCTGTTTTCGGCGTATGCGATGTCGATGCTGACGCGGCGTCGCGAACTGGTGTGGGATCTTTCGGCATTGCTCATGGCCGCCGCGATCATGTACCAGATTCTGCTGCAGGCGCCAACGCAGGAATGGATCGAACCCTGGCTGGAAAGTCATCAGCCCGCGCTGATCCAGCCGCTATTCTGGCTGCTGCATGCGTGGTGGTTTGTGATCGTGCTGCGCCTCGCCGCGCGTCTGCATGCGCCATCGACGTGGCGCTGGATCGCGGCCGGTGTGCTGGTGTTCTGCATCACGTTTGTGCCGTGGAGTTTTCTGCCGAAACCGGCGTTCTGGAATCAGGACAGCGTCGATGCCGGCGGCATGACCGCAGACACATCGTTTTCAAATGCCGCGCCGGATAACAATGCCGACGCTGATATCGACTCGGACGCGCAACCAGACTTCGATGCCGAGGCGGTGATGTACGACCAGCCGCGCCAGATGCAAAACGCGATCGGCAAACTCGTGCCGCACATATCCGGCAACGCCAATCTCTACCTGATCGGTTTTGCTGGCGACAGCGAAGAAAATGTATTTCGCAACGAAGTCGAATTTGTCGAACAACAATTCATACGACGCTTCGATGCGGCGGGCCATACCTTGTTGCTGGAAAACAATGTCGCGACCCTGCCAAACCGGCCCATCGCGAGCCTGACCAATCTCGATATCGCGCTCGACGCAGTCGCGAAAAAGATGAATCGCGACGAAGACATATTGCTGCTTTTCCTCACCAGTCACG
>JAYVTP010000146.1:0-7728 GCA_043788685.1 Pseudolysobacter sp.
AAAAAATCCGATGGGTACGATCACGAATCGACAAGTGCTGTTGGCTGCGCGCCCGAGTGGCCTGCCGAAAGCCAGCGACTGGCAAACGCAAAGTGTTGCGGTGGGTTCGCCCGGAGCCGGCCAGGTGCTGGTGCGCGTGGTGTATCTGTCGCTCGATCCGGCGATGCGCGGCTGGATGAACGATGCCCGTTCGTACATCGCGCCGGTGGGAATCGGCGAAGTGATGCGCGCTGGCGGCATCGGTCGTGTGGTCGAATCGAACGATGAAAAATTCAGCGTCGGCGATTGGGTCGGCGGCGGCTTCAGCGTGCAGGAATACGCCGTGCTCAACGCCAAGCATCTGGAGAAACTTGACGTCAGCAAACTCGCGCCGACGGTTCATCTGAACGTGCTCGGCATGCCGGGCATGACTGCGTATTTCGGCTTGTTCGATGTCGGCCAGCCGAAAGTCGGCGACGTGGTCTTGGTATCCGGTGCATCGGGCGCGGTCGGCGCGACGGTCGGCCAGCTCGCGAAACTGCACGGGTGTCGTGTAGTCGGCATTGCCGGTGGTCCGGAAAAATGTGCGTACGTGAAAGACGAACTCGGATTCGATGAGGTCATCGACTACAAATCCGAAGAACTGCACGTTGGTTTGAAGCGCACGTGCCCGCAAGGCATCGATGTGTATTTCGACAACGTGGGCGGCGATACACTGGAAGCCGCGCTCGCGCGCATTCGCTTGAATGCACGCATCGTGATCTGCGGCGCGATCTCGCAATACAACGCGACCAGCGCAGTCAAGGGTCCGGCCAATTATTTGTCGTTGCTGGTGAATCGTGCGCGCATGCAAGGCATGGTCGTGTTCGATTATGCGGCGCGTTATCACGAAGGCCGTGCGGCGATGCTGCCGCTGTTGCTCGAAGGCAAACTCAAATCGCGCGAGGATGTGGTCAAGGGCATCGAGAATTTCAACGACTCGTTGCTGATGCTGTTCAACGGCGCGAATAACGGCAAGCTGGTGCTGCAGATTTCGGATGAGTGACTGTAGCTGTATGAATCTGCATCCACATAAAACGCGTTAGGCCATCAATTCGGCCATGTCAAAATTTATCGGTATTGACGCAATTTGTGCGCTTTGCGTGGTTTTGTTCTTCTATTCGAGGCACGTGATCCCCGGCGATAGCGTCGGGTGGCCATTTATACTAATAGGGCTGGTGGTATCGGTAATTGGCTTGTCTTTCAAAGCCTCGGCTTTGCGCAAGGCGATAAGTATCTTTTGGGTATTTCTTTTCTCGCTGCCAGTAGGCTTTCTGGCATTCATGATTCTACTGTTTTCGCACTAATTGGCCTTGTCTGTGCCCAACTGGTAGCTCAAGCGGACCGCTGGGAATGGGCGCGGTGTATGCTAGACGCCTAATCCTTCGCTCGATCGGACGGCCGCTGGCAATGCGCCAAGGCCGCGAAGCACTGTGGTCTATGTTGTGCTTCGCTGCACAAGCGCCTCGCTAGTTGCGGTCGCTCTGACTCAAGTTTTAGCCTAACCGATTCTGCGGATTTTCTCTTTATCATAGGTTCCAATCGATGTCTTTGCTGTTATCCCGCCGCGATCTGGATTTTTTATTGCACGAATGGCTGCAGGTCGAAACGTTGACCGAGCGTCCGCGCTTTGCCGATCACGCGCGCGAGACTTTCGATGCGGCACTCGATGCAGCCGAGAAAATCGCGCAGGAACAATTCGCGCCGCACAATAAAAAAGCCGATCAGCAAGAGCCGTGGTTCGACGGCGAACGCGTGCATCTGATTCCCGAGCAGAAGGTCGCGCTGGATGCGTTTTGCGCGGCGGGATTCATGGCCGCAGCGCAGGATGCCGAACTCGGCGGCATGCAGTTGCCGCATGTACTCGAACAAGCCTGCCACGCCTACTTTTTTGCGGCTAATGTCGCCACCAGCGCCTACGTTCTGCTGACTATCGGCAACGCTAGCGCAGTGCTGACACACGGCACGCCTGAACAAATCGAAGCCTTCGTCAAACCCGCCTTCGAGGGCCGGTTTTTCGGCACGATGTGTCTTTCGGAACCGCAGGCCGGATCGTCGTTGGCCGATACCCGCACGCGTGCCGAGCCCGATGGCGATTCCGCATTCGGTCCGCGTTATCGCCTGTTCGGCAACAAGATGTGGATCTCCGCGGGCGAGCACGAGCATGCGGAAAACATCGTGCATCTGGTGCTCGCGAAAATCCCCGGCGAGGACGGCAAGTCGATTCCCGGCGTCAAAGGCATTTCGCTATTTATCGTGCCGAAAAAACTCGTCAACGCCGATGGCACGATCGGCGAGCGCAACGACATCGCGCTGGCCGGCCTCAATCACAAGATGGGTTATCGCGGCACCACCAATTGCCTGCTGAATTTCGGCGAAGGCAGTTTCACGCCGGAAGGCAAAGCCGGCGCGATCGGTTATCGCATCGGCAATGCACATCAGGGCCTCGCCTACATGTTCCACATGATGAACGGCGCGCGTATCGGCGTCGGCCTCGGCGCGACCATGCTCGGCTACACCGGTTATCTGCATGCGCTCGAATACGCGCGCGGACGCCCGCAGGGCCGCGCCGCCACGGCCAAAGATCCGGCCAGCGCGCAGATCAACATCATTGAGCACACCGACGTACGGCGCATGCTGCTCGCGCAAAAATCCTATGTCGAAGGCGCGCTCGCGCTGAATCTGTATTGCGCACGTTTGCTCGATGAAGAGAAAACCGGCGCCGACGAAACCGCGCGCAAACACGCAACTCTGCTACTGGATATTCTCACGCCAATCGCCAAAAGCTGGCCATCGCAATGGTGCCTGGCGGCGAACGATCTCGCGATCCAGGTACACGGCGGTTACGGCTACACGCGCGACTACAACGTCGAGCAGTTCTATCGCGACAACCGCCTCAATCCGATCCACGAAGGCACGCACGGCATCCAGGCGCTCGACCTGCTTGGGCGCAAAGTGGTGATGCAGGATGGCGCCGCGCTGCATGCACTCGGCGGCATCATCCAGCACTGCATTCGCAATGCCGCGACAATAGCGGATGCCGAAGTCAACGCATTTGCGCATGAGCTCAGCACGCGTTTGCACAGGCTGGTCGATGTCACGCAACAACTGCACGGCAGCGGCGATATCGCGCGCACATTGGCGAATGCGACGGTGTATCTCGAAGCCTTCGGCCACATCGTGATGGCGTGGATCTGGCTCGAACAAGCAACCATCGCGGCGCAGGTGATGGCTTCGGCCACGCCGGAGGATGCCGCGTTTTATCACGGCAAACTGCAAGCGGCGCGGTACTTTCAGCGCTGGGAATTGCCGAAAGTCGATGCGCAACTTGCGCTGCTGGCGACGCTTGATACGACTACGTTGGACATGCAGAACCACTGGTTCTGAGTCTGCGCCCGCCGCCTATCCGGCGATAAAGAGCACCGCAATGCGGGGCTTTTCGATCTTGAGCAAATCACCGTGGCGGATGGCTTCGAGTAACCGATCAGGCTATTGATTTCAGATAAACGCCGCTCTTACCTGAAGCGCATGCCGGTCTCGCGAGCACAGCCGCCCATGACCGGGTGGTCGTTGATGTCGAAGACCTGGAAGGTGATCTCGCCGGTCAGGGTTTCGCCGTAAGGGTCGAGGTGGATGGTGCGTGTGACCTCCTGCGAACCGGCGAAGCTACCGTCCGGGTTATAGCGCAGGAACTTCATCTTCGCGCCAAAATCGCCATTCCACGACGTCCGCCACCATGTTCCCAGCGCCACTCCTGAAAGATTCGCAGGGGTGCTGTTGTAGGCAGTCAAGGTTCCGCCACTGGCGAACGAGTTGAGTGCGCGGAACGCCCGCAGCACCGTGCCATCGACGCAGTTTGTCTGCGCGACCTGCTCCTCCCAGACGCCTTCGATATGGCGGCTGCCCCACCAGGAATGGTCCGGCGACATGCCGGCGGATGGGTCCATGGGGCTGTTCGGCACGCTGGTCGGGGATAGGTGCGATTGCGCACCCGCGTTGAGCGAAGCGCTGACAAGCATGACGCTAGCGAGCGTGGTTGCGAGCAATGTGTTCATATGCGAATCTCCAGAAGGTAGGGAAACGGCGTGCTTGCTGCCGCGTTATCAGCGTCGGGTATCAATGCGCTGAAAATCCTTACTACCGTGCTGAAATTTTCAAAAAAATTCTGAAGGCGTGCATGAGCGAGCCGCGATGCTACACATTCGGCGATTTCCGTATCGATGCGATTGCTCGACGCCTAAGTCGGCGAGACGGCGAGACGGTGCCACTCACGCCGCGAGTATTCGACACCTTGCTGTATCTGGTGCAACACTCAGGCACGTCGCTCAGCAAGGATGATCTGCTGGCCGCGATTTGGCCCGGGCGCGTGGTCGAGGAGAACAACCTCACCCAGAGCATCTCGGTCTTGCGCAAAGTGCTCGGCACACCAGCAGAAGGCCAGCGTTACATAGTCACCGAACCCGGTCGCGGCTATCGTTTTGTAGCCGATGTACAAGCGCAATTTGTGGCGCCGATTCGCGCTGAATCGCCATCTTCGATCATGAGTCCGGCAGCCGACGCCACGCTCGAATCGCCAGCGAAACTCAAGTATCGCCGACACAATGCGTTTTTGCCCACGCTGGCTGCTGTCGTACTGATCGGCCTGATCGCGGCTGGCATCTGGTTTATGCGACAGAACACGAACGGTGCCACCGCAACGTCGATCACCACCCTCGCGGTGCTACCCTTCAAACCGTTGCTGCCAGGAGAGCGCGATGAAGTGCTCGAACTGGGTATGGCCGATACGCTGATCGCAAAACTCAGTAGCAGCCGCCGTCTCATCGTCCGACCGCTGGGCTCGGTGCGCCGGTTCGACCGGCTCGACCAGGATCCGATCGCGGCGGGACGCGCGCTCAATGTCGGCTCCGTGCTCGAAAGCCAGGTGCAGCGGCGCGCCGATCATATGCACGTGAGCGCACGCCTGCTCAGCGTGCCCGACGGCGCCGCGTTATGGGCCGGCACGTTCGACAAGAAGTTCACCGATATCTTCGCGCTGCAGGATACGATCGCGCAGAAGGTCACCACTGCCCTCGCGCTCGAATTTGATCGTAATGAGCAGCGTGCTATGCAAGCCGGATATACCCATAATCCCGATGCGTACCTGCTCTACCTGCAGGGGCGCTATCGCATCGGCAAGGTCACGCCCACCGAGATCCACGCCGGCATGGATGCGCTCCGCAAGGCGATCGATCTCGACCCCGCGTTCGCGCTCGCGCACGCCGCGCTGGCAGAATCCTACCGACGCTTGCCGATCACCAGCGATGTCGATCCAAAGGAAGCATTCCCACTCGCCAAAAAGGCTGCGCAGAAGGCGCTCGAAATCAACGACGACCTCGCCGACGCGCACTCGGTGCTGGGCTGGGTCGCGTTTTGGTACGACTGGGATTGGGCCGCTTCCGAAAAGGAATTCCGTCGCGCGATCGAACTGAATCCGAGCGTCGTCGAGGCGCATTTCGGCTATGGCCATTTGCTGTCGTGCACCGGCCGCGATGCCGAGGCAATCGAGCAAGGTCGGCGTGTGCACGAACTCGATCCGCTGTCGCCAATTGCCAACACGATCGCGGCGTTCTTCTTCATCGACGCGGGTCGCAACGCCGAGGCGCAAGCGCTGTTGGACAAGGTTTTCGTGATCGCGCCGGATTTCTGGGTCGCGCATTTCCAACGCGGCCTGATCGCGCTCGCTGCCAACGATTACCTGACCGCAACCACGGAATTCACCGACGCCCGCGATCATTCAGGTGGCAGCATGCAGGCGATTTCGATGCTGGCGTATACCCGTGCGCAAGCGGGTGATCGAGCCGGCGCGCAGGCGCTGCTCGATGATTTATTGAAACAATCCGCAACAAACTACGTGCCCGCGAGCAGCATCGCGACGATCCATATGGCGCTGGGCGACAGCGAGCAGACCATCGTGTGGTTGAACCGTGCCTATGAGCAGCGCGATGTGCGCATGACCTTTCTGAAGGTCGATCATCGCTGGGATCCGCTACGCGCCGATCCGCGCTTCGTCGCGATCGCGCAGCGCATGGGCTTGCAATGAAGGAGCGGCAAGATGATTAGCTGTCCAGCGCCTTGACGTCGAGGCGTGTCGGCAATCCGAAAAAGTCCCGAAAGACGGTAATCCGAGTTTTACGACCACACCATCGCCCACAAAAAAGCCCCGCAATGCGGGGCTTTTCGATCTTGCGGAGCGGCCAATCAGGCTTAGTCGCCCATCTGTTTCTGCCGATGTTCCCAGCGCTCCTGCGCATCGAGGCACAAGGTTGCGATCGGACGTGCATCGAGACGATCGACACCGATATCCTCATCGGTCTCTTCGCAGTAACCGTAGCGACCGTCTTCGATGCGCTTGAACGCCTTGTCGATCTTGGCGATCAGCTTGCGATACCGATCACGCGTGCGCAGTTCCAGCGAGTTCTCGGTTTCACGCGTGGCGCGCTCCGCCTCGTCGCCGACATCGCGTACTTCTTCGCGCAGGTTGTCGATGGTCTGCTTCGATTCCTCGACCAGATCATCGCGCCACTTCTGCAACTTGTTGCGAAAATACGCAAGCTGCAATGGACTCATGTACTCCTCATCCGCGGACGGCTTGTAGCCGACCGGCAATTCGATGACGGTGTTGACGGACAAAAGGTAACGTCCGCCTTCCTTCTTGATGCCGTTATCCGAAGTCGACACTGCTGATTTTTTGATTGCTGCTGATTTCACTGCGTTTATATTCGTCGTAATCTTGGAGGGAATGGGTTTTGCTGTCGGCGCAGAAGCTACCGCTTGCACGATAGCCGGCCTGGCCGGCACAGGCTTTGTTGGCACAGGTTTTACAGATGCGGACTTCACCGCCGCTGGCTTGCTCTTGATGATGCGCGCCGCTGGTTTCGCCAGCGTGACAGGATTTTTCGCTGGCGCTTTTTTTGCCACCTTGCTGACTGTCGGCTTGCTTGCGTTCGGTATTGGCTTGGCAGCGGGTTTCACGGATTTCTTCGCTGACGCTTTCTTCGCAACTGGCGCCTTCTTTGCCAATACGGGTTTTTTCGCTGCCGCTACCGGTTTTTTTGCTATCGGTTTCGGCTTGCTTAGCTTGACCGACTTGGTCGGCTTTTTCACCGGCGTCGGCTTGCTCAATTTCTTGACTACCTTGGCAGGCGGCTTTTTCACCGCTTTCGACGGTGACTTTTTTGCCGCTTGCGTAACCAGCTTCCTGACCGGTTTCACGGCCTTGTTCTTCGCTGCGGTTCTGGATTGCAGCGCAGCCGCTTTTGGCTTGACGACCTTCGTCGTAGACTTGGCCTTCAGCGCGGGCTTCTTCGCGGGTTTACTCGTGGTTTTCGCCATATCCATCACACCATTGTAGCCGAGCGGCGGCGTGTTATAGCCTAAGTCTCTGGCAGCGGCAACCTTTAAGATGCCGATGTGTTCAGATTGCTCGCACCGATTCCACTTTTTGTTTCGTACTTGGAGTCGAGATATCGCCAGCAACCCATTGCTTGAAAAAGAATTGATGCTATTTCAGATGTCCGATCAACGCCGCAAAAATCCCATCGCAAGACTTCAAAAAATATCGTGACTCGCCCCCTGCTCTTCCTGCTTGCGCTGTACAAACGCTGGATCAGTCCGCTGCTCGGGCGGCGCTGCCGCTTCGAGCCGAGCTGCTCGGATTACGCACGAATCGCC
>JAYVTP010000147.1:0-1515 GCA_043788685.1 Pseudolysobacter sp.
GACTTCGGCGGCGCGCACCTCGCTGTGCAGCGCGTCCAGCGCGGCCTTCAATGCCTTGGTATCGCGGTCGACGCCGCCGCGTTTCCCTTCGGCCTGCGCGGCGTCGGTAAGGCGCTTTTCGTGCTGGCGCACGTGCTTGTCGAGATGCTTGAGGTCGGCGTGCAGCGCGGCGAAGAACGGATCGCACTGTTCGCGCAGCGCGTGCTGGGCGCGATTGCTGGCTTCGGTTGAAGCGCTGGTTTCGGCCTTGGCCAGATATTTGGCGTAGCGCGCCTGCAGCGGTTTCAGCGCGGCCCATTCGGCCTGCATCGCGGCCACCGCCTGCTGGCCTTCGGCATCGGTCAGCACGTCGCGCAGTTGCGCGGCCAGCGGCGCGATGTGCGCGTGGCTTTCGGCTAGTGCCGCAAAGCCCGCAGCGAAATAGTCGTTGATCGCCTCGATGAATTCATGGCGGTCGCCCAGATGCAACTGGCTGATCAGGCTGAGGTTGCGCACCTGCTCGGGGCTGAACTCGCGGTGCGCACGATCGATCTGCGTGAACACGTTGCGCGCGTCGATAAACAGGATGCGATCATCGTGTTTGGCCTTGTCGAAAAACTACAACGTGGCCGGCAAGGTGACGGTGTAGAACATGTTCGATGGCAAGCTCAGCATGGCGTAGATCAGGTTGGCCTCGATCAGCGCCTTGCGAATATCCGCCTCGGAATGCCGCGCATCGCTGGCCGAGTTGGCCATCACCAAAGCGGCGCGGCCCTGATCGTTGAGCGACGTGGCGAACAGGTTGATCCACAGGTAGTTGCCGTTGGGTACGGTTTCCTTGCCGGCGTCGGCCTTTTTCAGCTTTGTCTTGTTGCGCGGAATACCGTAGGTGTTGAAGCGCCGATCGTTCTCGACACTGCTCAATGCCACGTCGTCGACATTGAACGGCGGATTGGCCAGCACGTAATCGAACTTGGCCAAACTGCCGTGCGGATCTTCGTAATAGGTGTTGGCCTGCTTGATCTCGCCGCGCAGACCGTTGACCGCGAGATTCATCTTCGCCAGCTTGACGGTTTCGAGCGTTTTTTCCTGGCCGTAAACATAGATGTCACCGCCGTTGTTGGCATTATCGTGACGATGTTGTTCGATGAACTGCGCCGATTGCACAAACATGCCGGCCGACCCGCAGGCCGGATCGTAAACCGTGCCGCCGTGCGGCTGCAGGATGTTGACCATGAGCCGAACCACCGAACGCGGCGTGAAAAATTCACCGCCACCCTGGCCTTCAGCCATCGCGAATTCGCCGAGAAAATATTCGTAGATCTGGCCGAACATGTCGCCATCGGCGTTTGCGGGGATGTCGGCAAAATTTTTCAGCAGCTGGCGCGGCATGCCGCGATTCTGCTCGGATCGCGTGAGGCGAAAATATTCCTCCTGCGGCAGCACGCCTTGCAACTCGGGTTTGTAGTGTTCGATCGCCTGCATCGCCAGCTTGATCGCCTTGGCAATATCCTGATCGTCCGGCAGATTGAGCAG
>JAYVTP010000148.1:0-2173 GCA_043788685.1 Pseudolysobacter sp.
GGCGCGGGACTGAGCTTGGCCAGATTCTGGATCGCCTTGAGCACGATGCCATTCGGATCGCCGTCTTTTGCGGGCAAGTCAAACAACAAGGTTTCGACATCGGCGTTGGTCAGATGCGCAGCGATTTGCGCGCCCATCACGCCGGCCCCGAGGACAGCGGCCTTGCGTATGCGGAGTGGGGAAGTGCTCATGCGTTCCTCGGATTGCGTGGGAAGAAGTTGTGGGACAAAAAATGCGGCTCTAGCGTTCGCGCAGACCGGCCGATGCGAATTTGATCAGATGTTCGGCGGCGAGTTCGCAATGCGCCTGTTCGGAAACCGCGCCGCGACGTTTGATGACGCCGAAATCCGCCATCGCATAAGTCAAGGCACCGCTGACGATATCAAGGCGCCAGTACAATTCCTGCTTGTCGAGCGTCGGCAGCAATACGGCAAACGCGGCGGCAAATTCCTTCAGGACATGACCGTAATTATCCGACAGGAATTTGCGCAGGCTTTGGTTATGCTCGGCATAAGCGCGAGCCAGAACACGCACAAAAGCACCGCCGCCGTTGCGATCGAGCGACAACGCCAGTGCCGGTTTGATGAACGCGGCGAGAATGTCCTCGAGGCGTGGACTTGCTTCTGCCTGCGCGGCTCTCAAGGTGCTCAAGCGCTGCGCATTCAGTTCGTCGAGCCGGCGCCGAAAAACTTCGTTGATGAGGTTTTCCTTCGAGCCGAAATGATAGTTAACAGCAGCCAGGTTCACCTTCGCGGCCGAGGTCACCTGACGCAAGGAGGCGCCTGCAAAACCATGTTGCGCAAAGAGCATTTCTGCGGCGCCGAGAATGCGTTCCTTGGTCGAGAATTGCATGGTGTTCACGTCGGAATTCCTGGATCGGGAGAGGTCGAGCAGTCGCGCATTGTGCGGCAGCGCATCTTCGTCGCCTAGCGCTTGCCGCGCCAAGAATCGGTTTCAAGCGCGTATCAAACGAACGTTTGAAGCATAAGAGCTGGCACGGCGCAGGTCAAACCGGCGCAAAATCGGTAAATAATTGAAATCAGTGCTTAATAATTTTGCCGAAATGAATTAGAATCTACGACGGATATTTCTGCTAAGCCCTCGCTATCGCAGTAAGTTTTACAATTTTCATGCAATAGCGGCGCCACTGCCTTCACATATCGATCACATCATCTACCCATCCGGAGTTCCCATGGCGCTTGAGCGCACTCTATCCATCATCAAGCCTGATGCCGTTGCCAAGAACGTCATCGGTCAGATTTATGCTCGTTTCGAAGCCGCTGGACTGAAAATCGTCGCCGCCAAGATGAAGCAACTTTCGCGTGCCGAAGCCGAAGGCTTTTACGCGGTTCACAGCGCTCGCCCGTTTTTCAAGGCGCTGGTCGAATTCATGATTTCCGGCCCGGTAATGATCCAAGCCCTCGAAGGCGAGAACGCCGTGCTCAAGCATCGCGACTTGATGGGCGCGACCAATCCGAAAGAAGCCGCACCCGGCACCATTCGCGCAGATTTTGCCGCCAGCATCGACGCCAACGCCGTGCATGGTTCGGATGCCGTGGATACCGCCAAGAACGAGATCGCATATTTCTTTTCTGCGATCGAAGTCAACTCACGCGCTTGATGCTAGACAGGATATAGCCGTGACGACCGTCATCCAGCCCGTGACCAATCTGTTCGATCTCGATCGAGCCGAGCTGGAGGCGTTTTTCACTGGTCTCGGCGAGAAGAAATTTCGCGCCCAGCAGGTGATGAAATGGATGTATCACCAGCAAGTCATCGATTTCGAGCAGATGACGGATATTGGCAAGGGTTTGCGCGACAAGCTCAATACCCAAGCCGAACTGCGTCTGCCCAAAATCCTGCATGAGCAGCAATCCAGTGACGGCACCTGCAAATGGGTGCTGGAATTGGAAGGCGGCAACGCGGTCGAGACCGTGTTCATCCCGGAAGCAAACCGTGGCACGTTGTGTGTTTCGTCGCAGATCGGCTGCGGTCTGAACTGTAGCTTTTGTTCGACCGGCACCCAAGGATTCAACCGCGATCTGACCACGGCAGAAGTCATCGGCCAGGTCTGGATCGCAGCAAATTCACTGGGCAGCAAACACCGCGGTGCGCGTCGCATCACCAATGTGGTGATGATGGGCATGGGCGAGCCGCTGCTGAATTTCGACAA
>JAYVTP010000149.1:0-17226 GCA_043788685.1 Pseudolysobacter sp.
GTGCTCGCGCCGCAGGCAGCCGTGTTGTTCGAGTCCGGCGAGAAATGCGTGACTCAGGAACGGATTGTCATCGGCACGCAGCGCATCCCAATCCGCCGCAGAAATTTCGTCGAGGCGCGCATGCCAGCGCGCTTCGAGGGCTGCTTCTTTCATCACGCTGGATCAGTGCCGCGGCGGTACTGATTTATCGCTGAGTCCACTTAGTTCACAAGGCCAATCTTGTCGAGATATTTTTCTGCATCGAGCGCGGCCATGCAGCCGCTGCCGGCGGAAGTCACGGCCTGGCGATACACCGAATCGGCCACGTCGCCCGCGGCGAACACGCCATCGATATTGGTTGACGTGGCGCCGCCGTCGATGCCCGAGCGTACCTGGATGTAGCCGCTTTTCATGTCGAGCTGATCTTCGAACAATGCCGTGTTCGGCGTATGCCCGATCGCGACGAACATGCCGCTGACGGTGATGTCCTGGGTCGAATCATCGCTGGTGCTGCGCAGGCGCAAGCCGGTCACGCCGGTGTTGTCGCCAAGCACTTCATCGACGCCGTGATTCCAGATGATGTCGACCTTGCCGGCCTGCTGCCGCGCGAACAATTTGTCCTGCAGGATTTTCTCCGAACGCAGCTTGTCGCGGCGATGGATCAAGGTAACTTTGGCGCAGATGTTGGCGAGATATAGCGCTTCTTCGACCGCGGTATTGCCACCGCCGATCACCGCGACGTGCTGGTCGCGAAAGAAAAAACCATCGCAGGTTGCGCACGCCGAAACGCCTTGTCCCTTGAACTTGTCCTCCGATGGAATGCCGAGGTATTTCGCTGTCGCGCCGGTGGCGATGATCAGCGCATCGCAGGTATATGTGCCGCTGTCGCCGGTCAGGCGAAACGGGCGCTGCGTGAGTTCGGCGGTGTGGATGTGGTCGAACAGGATTTCAGTATTGAAGCGCTCCGCATGTTTTTGCATGCGCTCCATCAAGCCCGGGCCTTGCAGGCCTTCGACATCGCCCGGCCAGTTGTCCACTTCGGTCGTGGTCATGAGCTGGCCGCCTTGTTGCAATCCCGTGATCAGCACCGGCTTGAGATTGGCGCGCGCCGCATACACCGCGGCGGTGTAGCCCGCGGGACCGGAACCGAGGATGAGAAGACGGCTGTGCTTGGGTGTGCTCATGTATAATCCTGGAGATAATTTGAAGGTGCTTGTTGCCGTGCCTGATCCAGCGTCGCCGGAAACCGTATTGTCGCTCAAGCGACGCGCGGATATCAGCCGACGTTCGAATTTTTCTTACCGCTGCAAGCCTCTGCGCACTATGCGGATCGGAATGCTTTCGGCTGGTGAAGGAGACCGGAGAATGGGGCGTAACTTGCACTCAATCAAGGCGCCACGGCGATTACGACAGATACGAGTGACGTCGCGGCGAAGTAATGGTTAAAGAAGCACCACAAGAAATTTTGCATCATCAAAAACTATCTGGAGGCTGTATGCGTATCGGTATTCCGTCTGAAACCAAGACCCTCGAAGGGCGAGTAGCACTTGTGCCTGCGGCCTGCGCCGATCTGGTGCGTCGTGGTCATGAGGTTTATTTGCAATCCGGCGCTGGCATCAAGAGCAGCTTTGCCGATGCCGAGTACGAGCGCGTCGGCGTCAAGCTGGTGCCGGATGCGGCCGCGCTGTACGAAGTCGGCGAGTTGATCGTCAAGGTCAAGGAACCGATCGAAGGCGATCTGAAACTGCTGCGCACACATCATTTGTTGTTCTGCTATCTGCATCTGGCCGCCGAGCCGCACCTGACCAAAAGCCTGCTCGATATCGGCCTGACCGGCATTGCGTTTGAAAGTGTCGAAGAAGCCGACGGCTCGCTGCCGCTGTTAGCACCCATGTCGATCATCGCTGGTCGTATTGCGGTACAGATCGGTACGCATCTCTTGCATCAGCCGATGGGTGGCAAGGGCAAGTTGCTCGGTGGTTTGCCATCGACTGAACGCGGCAAGGTGGTCGTGCTCGGCGCCGGTGCGGCGGGCGGAAATTCGGCGGCACTCGCGGCGGCCGGTGGCGCGAATGTGGTGGTATTCGACAAGCGTCCGGATCGTCTCGCGCAGATGATGGCGCTCGGCACCAACGTTACCGCGTTGTATCCGTACGAAGAATATGTCGCGCGTGAAGTGCGCGATGCCGACCTCGTCATCGGCGCTGTGTTGATCCCGAGCGCCAAGGCGCCGCACGTTGTTACCGCAGCGATGGTCAAGAGCATGGAAGCCGGCAGTGTGCTCGCCGATATCTCGATCGACCAGGGCGGTTGTTTTGAAACCTCGAAGCCGACGACGTGGAAAGATCCAACCTACGTCGTCGATGGCGTGACCCATTTTGCCGTGACCAACATGCCCGGTGCCGTGCCGCAGACTTCGTCGCAGGCGATTTCGGCAGCGATTTTGCCGTATGTACAGCGTCTCACGCGCGACAATTGGCGCCAATACGCACCGCTGCAGGGTGGTGTGAATATCGCTGGCGGCGAGATTGTTCATCCGGCGCTAAAGGCAATCGTTTAATCGCTCCACGGGGTTCAATTTCCCGCCGCTTGCGGCGATAACTGGCTGAAAGCCAGTTTGGTTGATAGCGCACTTAATACCCCGCTGCTTGCGGCGGGGTGCTTTATTCGTCTGTGTAGAATGGGTTACACGATAAACCTAAGGTAAAATCAACTGGTGGCGCGCGAGACGAAAAGTAAACCTGTCAAGGTGGGGATGGCCGATCACATGCAACGTCGCTTGCGCGAAACTGCGTTCCTGCTGTTGTTGCCCGTGGTCGTCTACATCCTCGCGTGCCTGCTCAGTTACAGTCCGCATGATCCGGGTTGGTCGCATGCCGGCCAGCCCGATCATGTGCAGAATTTCGGCGGTACGATCGGTGCGTGGACTGCAGATCTGGCATTTTCTTTGTGCGGTTATCTTGCGTATGCGTTCCCGTTGTTGCTGCTCGTAATCGGCTGGAGTCTGTTTCGCGGTCGCGAAAGTAGCAGCGAATCGGCGCTCGAACCGAGTTTGCGGCTGATCGGTGGCGTGGCTTTTTTTGTTGCAGGCACAGGGCTGGCGCATCTGCATTTCACCGGCCCGACCAAGTTGCCGGAACACGCCGGCGGTATCTTCGGTCGGCTGGTCGGCGACTCGCTGATGCACGGCGCTGGTTTTCTCGGTGCCACGCTGTTTCTGCTCGCGCTGTTCCTGATTGCGGTGACCTTGGCGACCGGGCTGTCGTGGTTTCGTTTGATGGATGCGATCGGTCGCAGTCTGTTGACCGTGATCGGCTGGTTTGGTAACAACGCACGCAAGGCGGAAGACTGGAACGTTGCCCGCGCGGCTCGCGTCGAGCGTGAAGTGGTGCGCAAGATCGATACAGTCAAGCAAGCGCGCCGCGAGCCGATCAGGATCGAGTCGACGCCAAAAACGATCGAGAAAAGCGAGCGCGCCCAGCGCGAAACGCAGATTCCATTATTCGCAGGTTCCTCCGGCATCAGTGAGGTTCCGCCGCTATCGCTGCTCGATGAGCCGAAGCAGCAGCTCAAAGGGTATTCCAAGGAAACGCTCGATGCGATCTCGCGCCAGGTGGAACTCAAGCTGCGCGATTTCCGTATCGAGGCGCAAGTTGTCGGTGCGTATCCCGGCCCGGTCATCACGCGTTTCGAGATGCAGCCGGCACCAGGCATCAAGGGCAGCCAGATTTCCAGCCTCGACAAGGACATCGCGCGCGGCCTGTCGGTAACCAGCGTGCGTGTGGTGGATGTGATCCCGGGAAAGTCAGTGATCGGCCTGGAAATTCCGAATACCAATCGTGAGATTGTGTACCTGTCCGAGATGCTCAGCTCGGAAAAATACGACAGCATGAAATCACCGCTGGCGCTCGCACTCGGCAAGGATATCGGTGGCGCGCCGGTGGTGGTGGATCTACAAAAAATGCCGCATCTGTTGGTGGCCGGCACGACTGGCTCAGGCAAATCTGTCGCGCTCAATGCGATGGTGCTGAGCCTGTTGTTCAAGGCGACCAAGGACGACGTGCGCATGATCATGATCGATCCGAAGATGCTCGAATTGTCGGTGTATGACCGCATTCCGCATCTGCTCGCGCCGGTCGTCACCGACATGAAAGAAGCGGCAAACGCGCTGCGCTGGTGTGTCGCAGAAATGGAGCGGCGCTACAAACTCATGGCTGCGGTCGGCGTGCGTAATCTGGCCGGCTTCAATAAAAAAGTACGCGATGCCGAAGATAGCGGCCAACCGTTGCTGGATCCGTTTTTCGTGCCGAAACCGGATTTCCCGTCGGCCACCGCGCAGCCGCTGAAATCGCTGTATTACCTCGTCATCATCATCGACGAATTCGCCGACATGATGATGATCGTCGGCAAGAAGGTCGAGGAGCTGATCGCGCGACTCGCGCAGAAGGCGCGCGCGGCTGGCGTGCATCTGATCCTGGCAACGCAGCGGCCGTCGGTCGATGTCATCACCGGCCTGATCAAGGCGAATATCCCAACCAGAATCGCGTTCCAGGTGTCGAGCAAGATCGACTCGCGCACGATTCTCGATCAGTCCGGCGCCGAGGCGCTGCTCGGTCACGGCGACATGCTGTATCTGCCGCCCGGTACTGCCTCGCCCGAGCGCGTGCACGGCGCGTTTGTCAGCGATGAAGAAGTGCATAAAGTGGTCGCGCATCTGCGCGCGCAAGGGAGCCCCGAATACATCGGCGGCGTGCTCGAAGAAGTGCAGGCGCTGGCTGATGGCCGCGTCATCAACGAAAGTGGCCTGCCCGAAGAAGCCGGCAACAGCGACGATGGCGACTACGACGCGCTCTACGATCAGGCCGTGCAGATTGTCACCGAATCCCGCCGCGCCTCGATCTCCGGCGTACAGCGCCGCCTCAAGATCGGTTACAACCGTGCCGCGCGCATGATCGAAAAAATGGAAGCCGAAGGCGTGGTCAGCGCGCCCGAACACAACGGCAACCGCGAGGTGCTCGCGCCCGCGCCGCCGAAGGATTGATCGTTTCGTTTATCGAAGTGTGCTGCATGACGTTGATTGAATGCCTTTGCTCTAATGAACCCATTCGCCGTGTGGTGGTCTGCTGTGCGGACTACCGAGGATTCTGACCATGCGTTATCTGCTTTCTTTCTGCGCAATTATCTTCTGCGCAAATGCGCTATCGACGGAAACCGCGCGTGCACGCATGGAAACTTTCTCGAAGGATTTGAAATCGGTTTCGGGCAGTTTTACCCAGCAGGTTTTCGACAATGCCAATCACGCGCGCGATCGCACCAGCGGCACGCTGGCGTTGCAGGCGCCGCGACAGTTTCGCTGGGATACGAATGCGCCCTATAAACAACTGATCGTCGCCGATGGTGAGCGCGTATGGATTTACGATCCCGATCTCGAACAAGTCACGGTGCGCAACCAGGGCACCGAAGAAGCGCACAGTCCGTTGACGATCCTGACCGATCTCGATCAGCTCGATCGCCAGTACACGACCAGCGAGCAGGGCGAGCACGACGGTTACCTCTGGCTGCGTTTGAAGTCGAAGGACAAGGAACCGGAATTCGAGTACGCCGATCTTGGCCTCGACGAGCGCGGCCTGAAGCGCATGGTATTTCTCGACAAACTCGGCAACCGCACCGAGATTGTGTTTTCCGATTGGCAGCGTAATAAAAAACTCGGCGCAGACAGCTTCAAGTTCACGCCACCGAAAGGCACCGACGTGATCGGCAATACCGAACCGACGAGCGAAGTATTTCCGGTCAGGAATTGAGGCGAATTCGCGTGATGGCCTTGGAATCGAATGCCGCGCGCCGCATCGCTTGACGCATCTCGTATGATCACCTAATGGCTCGTCGAATCCCGTCCAAGACACCCGAACTTTTTCCCGAACCGCAGGGTTTGAAACCATTGGCCGAGCGCATGCGTCCGCGCTCGCTCGAGGAGATGGTCGGGCAGGAGCGTCTGCTCGCGCCCGATTCCGCGTTACGCCGCGCGATCGAGTCCGGCCATGTGCATTCGATGGTGTTGTGGGGTCCGCCGGGCTGCGGCAAAACCACGCTCGCGTTGTTGCTGGCACGTTATGCGCAAGCGGAATTTCGCGCGATTTCCGCAGTGTTGTCCGGCCTCGCCGATGTACGTGCCGCGCTGGCCGAGGCCGAGGTGAATTTCGCGCAAGGCAAACGCAGCGTGCTGTTTGTCGACGAGGTGCATCGTTTCAACAAATCGCAGCAGGATGCGTTTCTGCCGCATATCGAACGCGGCATAATTTTGTTCGTCGGTGCGACCACCGAAAATCCTTCGTTCGAACTCAACTCCGCGTTATTGTCGCGTTGCCGTGTGCACGTCATGGACACGCTGAAAGTGCCGGATATTGTCGCCGCTCTGAAACGTGCGCTGACAGATGTCGAACGCGGCCTCGGCACAATGCAGCTCGATGTCGATGATGATTCATTGCAACTCATCGCGCAGGCCGCGGATGGCGATGTGCGGCGTGCATTGACCTTGCTCGAAATCGCTAGCGATGTTGCGGTGGATGGCGTAATCGATCAGCGCACGCTCGCGCAGGTATTGGCCGATCGCACGCGGCGTTTCGACAAAGGCGGCGAGCAGTTCTACGATCAGATTTCGGCGCTGCATAAATCGGTGCGCAGCTCGGACGCCGATGCCGCGCTGTACTGGTTTTCGCGCATGCTCGATGGCGGTTGCGATCCGCATTATCTGGCGCGTCGCTTGCTGCGCATGTCGTTCGAGGATATCGGCATGGCCGATCCGAAAGCGATGTCGCTGGTGCTGGATGCGTGGCAAACCTATGAGCGTCTGGGCAGCCCGGAAGGCGATCTGGTGCTGGCCGAAATGGCCGTCTATCTCGCGCTCGCGCCGAAGAGCAACGCGATCTACGCTGCGTTCAATGCGGTCAAGGCCGACATCCGCGAACACGGCACGCTGGATGTGCCGATCCATCTGCGCAATGCGCCGACCAAACTCATGAAAGAGATCGGTTATGGGAAGGGTTATCAATACGATCACGATGTGCAAGGCGGCGTCGCGCTCGATCAGCAATGCCTGCCGGACGCGCTCGTCGGGCGCGAGTATTACCAGCCTACCGAGCGTGGCGTAGAGCTGCGCATCCGCGAAAAACTCGACGCCTTGCGCGCGCAACGACGCAAGGCGCGCGGCGAACAATAAGCGCGAATCGAAGCTCGCAAGATCGCCACGTTTGCACAGCCGCCAGCGCAACCGCGATAATCCGCATCCTCAGCGCAAACCCAGGACTCACGCAATGCTCGATCCCGCCCTGTTACGCGGACAATTGGATGCCGTCGCCACGCGCCTGCGCGAAACGCGCGGCCTGGTGCTGGATGTCGCCAGCCTGCAGTCGCTTGAATCCGAGCGTAAATCCCTGCAAGCGGAAACGCAGGAATTGCAGAACCTGCGTAACACGCGCTCGAAGGCGATCGGCATCGCAAAAGGCAAGGGCGAAGACACGGCGGCACTGATGGCCGAGGTGGCCGCGATTGCCGACAAGCTCAAGTCCAACGAACAGCGTCTCGCAGAAACGCAGGCCAAACTTCTCGACATCCAGCTCGGCTTACCGAATCTGCCGCACGAATCTGTGCCGCTCGGCAAGGACGAAACCGCCAACGTCGAGATCAGCCGCTGGGGCACACCACGCGAATTCGATTTTGCAGTGAAGGATCATGTCGAACTCGGCGAGCGCAACGGCTGGCTCGATGGCGACGCCGGCGCAAAACTTTCCGGCGCACGCTTCACCGTGCTGCGCGGCGGACTCGCGCGGCTGCATCGCGCGCTCGCGCAATTCATGCTCGATGTGCATACGAATGAACATGGTTATCTCGAATGCAACGTACCGCTGCTGGTGAATGCTGAAGCGATGCAGGGCACCGGGCAGTTGCCAAAATTCGAGGACGATTTGTTTTCGACCGCGGGCGAGATCAAGCGTTACCTGATTCCGACCGCAGAAGTTTCGCTGACCAATCTGGTCGCCAATGAAATTGTCGACGCTGATAAATTGCCGATGAAACTCACCGCACATTCGGCGTGTTTCCGAGCCGAAGCCGGATCGCACGGGCGCGATACGCGCGGCATCATTCGCCAGCATCAGTTCGAGAAAGTCGAACTCGTGCAGATCGCAAAACCCGTCGAGTCCGACGCCGCCCACGAAGCCATGACCGGCCACGCCGAACGTGTTTTGCAGGCGCTGGAATTGCCGTATCGCAAGCTGTTGTTGTGCACCGGCGACATGGGATTTTCCGCGACAAAAACCTACGATCTCGAAGTGTGGCTGCCGGCGCAGAATGCGTATCGCGAGATTTCATCGTGCTCGAACTGCGGCGATTTCCAGGCGCGTCGCATGCAGGCGCGCTGGCGCAATCCCGACACCGGCAAACCCGAGTTGGTGCACACGCTCAACGGCTCCGGCGTGGCGATCGGTCGCGCCCTCGTCGCCGTCATGGAAAACTACCAGCAGGCCGACGGCAGCATTCGTGTGCCGAACGTTTTGCAGCCCTACGTGGGCGGCGCGGACGTAATCAGCTAAACTATGCGCTGGCCGTGTTGTCATCCCAGCGAAGGCTGGAAGCGACTTACAACAGCGGAGCTGGTCTTCCAGTTCTTCAAACCTACGATGTAACGATCAGATAGCAATTTGTGCCGCGCGCAATGCGCCAGCACCGCAAAAAAGTTTATGGAGAGGTGGCCGAGCGGTTTAAGGCAGCAGTCTTGAAAACTGCCGTGGATGTGAGTCCACCGTGGGTTCGAATCCCACTCTCTCCGCCACCTCTTAGTTGATAAATCGATAGCTTTCCGCGGCATCAAGATTCAAAGACACATCGAATTATAACGCTCGCTCGCTACGTGAGCGCTAGACGTTCCCGGATAATAGCCACCTTTGGTTTTAATAGATCAGGGTGGTTTTCGACATAAATAGAACTAAGGCCCCGGCGTATCACCAACTCGGATACAAAGCCAAGTTTTTCACCCAGTTTCGCGAAATAAAGATGGTGATCAGTTGTGTCTAGGCTCACTGCATTAATGGCTGCAACAATTTTATCTTGGACTATCGATGGGCATTGGCAACGCTGTTGTATGAAAGATGAAATTCCCTCAACATTTTCCTTGATGTAGCCAAACACCACCGATTCGGGTGGGCCATATGGAAGTTCAATCACATCCTCATTCGCATCTTTCAGTGGCGAATTGTCGCCGTCGATAACCGCAACTGCGCGCTTTGTAATCGTTGGGTTGGAGTTGTGATGTTTTAAAACTTCCACTACGTAAGGATAGCCGCCAGCCTTGTGGACTTGTACTTGATCCAGCACCGCCGGTGCATATTGACGGAGCATTTCCTCCACCAGATCTTTGGCGAAGTCGTCCTCAACGAAAATGGCCGCATTTTTAGCAATATCGCCAGTCAGCGCTCGAAGGCTTTCGATAGTTAGCTTTCCTTGATAAGCTTCTCCATCAATGCAGGCCCAAATAGCCTTGGGTGGAAGAATAGTAAGCGCAGACTCTGAGTGAGTAGTAAAAACAATTTGCGTTTTTTTCCGCTTTGCAACGTCGAAAAGGTATTCGACCATCTTTTGCGTAGCGAGTGGGTGAAGTCCATTTTCAATCTCTTCAATTAAGATAAGCGAAAAATCGTTGGCAGCCTCTATCCTTGATACCATCTCGATGATAGATGCCTCGCCAGCTCCAAAATGGAATTGCGAATAGTCGTTCAGGTGATGCATTCCTACTAGAATGCTCTTAGTTGGATCGCTTTTAAGGGTTACGCGTTCGTAGTGACTGGCATCTTTTCCGAGAATACGGCTCACGAATGTTGCCACTGCCGTGTCCACCGGCGTTTTGGTGATTGCCGCGTTTTGTGTGATACCAACAAATTGTTTTAACTTAGATTATTCGATTGCTGGCACCGTTCTTTGAATCGGAATAACAACCACGTTTCGGTCTGCGACATTTTCTCTTCGCCACTTCGCGGAAACGAATCTCGCATTACGCGTAAACATACCTGATGTGTTAAATTTTCGATCAATAAGATCGTAATCTATGCGCCAGTTGGCCATGCTCGTGTCGCCGATGTTGGACTTTGGAAAGAAGTCTCCAGGCTTCACTGATTTGTATGCAAGAGCGATGGCTCCAAGGATAGTAGATTTTCCCCCGCCATTCGTTCCGATAATTGCTGTGACAGGAAAATCGAAGTTAATTTTTTGATCAATAAAACTACGAACATTGGACAATCGCATGCTTGGCAAATATTGACCGTAGTTTAATTTTTTGACACGCTCTTCTAGTGCTTCAATATCTGATTGGCGCACGTCCATTGACTT
Source organism: Pseudolysobacter sp. (assembly GCA_043788685.1). Classification (GTDB taxonomy): domain Bacteria; phylum Pseudomonadota; class Gammaproteobacteria; order Xanthomonadales; family Rhodanobacteraceae; genus Pseudolysobacter. Next base: position 10,357 of record JAYVTP010000149.1, read on the forward strand.
TCGCTCCGGGGCTATAGGTAAGGGCCAGATTAGTAGCCTTCATCAATCAAAAACAAAATCAATAAGATTCCTCGCGTTTAAACCTGGTTTTTGAAAACTATTGCTCGCGCTTTGTTGACGAATGAATTTTCTTTAGGACTACCTCGCAGCAGGCCGACATTCTTTTAGCACGAATTTGTTCATAAACTCAACGCCGTATTATCCCACCCAGCCTTGGGCGCAAAGCGTTTCCCGTACTTGGCTTCCAGCGCCTCAAGTCGCGCCTTGATCTTGTCGACACCTTCGCTGCGAATATATTGAATCGGGCCGCCACGAAATGGTGCAAAACCGGTGCCGAAGATCACGCCGGCGTCGAGCAGCTCGGCGTTTTCGACTACGCCGTCGTGCAGGCAGGCGACGGCTTCGTTGAGCATTGGCAGGATCAGGCGATCGGTGATGTCGGCGGGCTCTTGGTAATTCGGATCGACAGCGGGTTTGACCGGTTTGCCGTTTTCCCATTTGTAAAAACCTTCGCCGTCTTTCTTGCCGCGCTTACCACTTTGCAGCAGCGCTTCCATGTTCGGTGGCGCTTCGAGGCCCAGAAACGGCGCGAGGATTTTTCCGACCGATGCGGCCACATCCAGGCCCACGGTGTCGGCCAGTTCGATCGGGCCCATCGGCATGCCAAAACGTTTGGCGGCTTTGTCCAACACTGGGCCGGGCACACCTTCGGCGTACATCATCACCGCTTCAAACTGATACGGCGTAAGGATGCGATTGACCAGAAATCCCGGTGAACTCTTTACCGGTACGGGCAGTTTGTCGATGGCCTTGGCGAAGGCGAGCAGGCGTTTTTGCGCAGTCGAATCGACGGCTTCATGGCTCACCACTTCGACCAGCGGCATCTGCGCGACCGGATTGAAATAATGCAGGCCGAGAAATTGACCCGGACGCGTGACCACGGTGCGTAACTCATCGAGCGGAATGCTGGAGGTATTGGTCACCAGCAACGCGCCAGATTTGAGCTGCGGTTCGACCTGTTGATACACCGCCTGCTTGGCTTCGAGATTTTCGAAGATCGCTTCGATCACGAGATCCGCATCGGCCACACCTTTGCCTTCGACATCCGCTTTGAGGCGCGCAGTCACCGGCGCGATGAGTTCGGGTGTTTTCAGGCGCTTGGCGAACAAGATTTGCGCGCGATCCAGTGCCGGTTGGATGAACTTCATCTCGCGATCCTGCAGCGTCACCTCGAAGCCGCGCAACGCGCACCACGCGGCAATATCGCCGCCCATCACGCCGGCGCCGATTACATGCACGCGCTGGATCGCGGCATCGGTGCCGACGCCGAGATTCTTCAATTGCTCCTGCAGGAAAAATACGCGGATCAGATTGCGGCAGGTCGGCGTGGTCGCAAGTTTGGCGACGGAACGTGCTTCGAGTTTGAGCCGCTGCGAAATATTCGACCCGCCACGACGCCAGACTTCGATCAGCGCAAACGGTGCGGGATATTGATCGGGCCGCGCCTTCACCGCGGCTTGCTTGCGCACCATCGGCGCGAGAATCTGGCGCACCGGCCAGATGTTGGTGGCCCAGGCGCGCACGCGCTGCACGATGTTGCGTGTGTGACCATGCAGGATCAATTCTTTGGCCGACTCGACCAGCAATTCGGCGCTGGTGAGTGCATCGATTAAACCGAGCGCCTTGGCGTTTTCGGCGCTTATGGCGCGACCGGTCAGCATCAGGTCGAGTGCTTGCGGGGCGCCGATCAAACGCGGCAAGCGCGCGCTGCCGCCCCAGCCCGGATGAATGCCGAGCATGACTTCGGGCAGGCCGATGCGCACGGCTGGATCGCGGCTCGCGACGCGATAACGACATGCCAATGAGAGTTCGGTGCCACCGCCCATGCAGACGCCATTGATCGCCGCGACGGTCGGGCAGCGCAGGCGCGCGAGGCTCTGGAAAATGCGCTGGCCGTTTTCGATGGATTCGAGCACGCGACCTTGTTTATCGAAGTCTTCGAACTCGTGAATATCGGCGCCGACGATGAAGCCGGATTTGCCGGAACGAATGATCACGCCTTTCGGCAATTCCAGGCTCAGGCGTTCGACCATTTGTGCGAGTTCGTCGAGCACGGCGCTGTTGAGCGCGTTGACTGAACTGCCGGCGCGATCCAGCGTGAGGGTGACGATGCCATCGCTACCGATCTCGTGGCGCCAATGGGTGAAGCGGAGTCCTTCGAACATGGCGATATCTGTCTGCTGGGATAAGGTGCGGCTATAATCCGGGCAGCGGCGTCGGCGGTCAATCGTAATCGCTGCGAGCGCGTTACCATGCTTACGCTGAAGCGGTCGGGGAGCCGGCGTGAGCGGACTCGATGCCATCTCTTAAAGAATTGTATGACGATGCTTTTTTCGGCGCCGTCGATGTTGTGAACTTATTGTGATGACCAAGGTCTTAGGCGGTGCCTAGCCCGAGTCACGTACTGGAGAAGGGCCCGGATGGGCGAATTAGAATCGGATCAACAACTGGTTGAGCGTGTGCAGCGTGGCGACAAGCGCGCCTTCGATCTGCTCGTGCGCAAATACCAGCACAAATTGGTGAGCGTGATCTCGCGCTATATCAAGGACTGGAGCGAATGCCAGGATGTAGCGCAGGAGTCGTTCATTCGGGCATATCGCGCGATCGGCAATTTTCGCGGTGACAGTGCGTTTTATACGTGGATCTACAAGATTGCGATCAACACCGCGAAAAATTATCTGGTGTCACAGAATCGGCGACCGCCGACCGACGACATCGCGATCGAAGATGCGGTGTTGCTTGATGGCGGCACGCGGCTGAAGGATAGCGCCACGCCAGAGAACGAAATGTTGCGTCAGGAAATTGAACAAACCGTATTCGCCACGGTCGAACAACTGCCAGAAGAATTGAAAACGGCCATCACTCTCCGCGAAGTGGACGGTCTGAGTTACGAGGAAATCGCGGAGGCAATGAACTGCCCCATCGGTACTGTGCGTTCCCGTATTTTCCGGGCGCGCGAGGCCATTGATATCCAACTTCGACCGCTGCTCGCGGACGGCAAGGCGTAATCATCATGACCGAACAATTCAACGAACAACTCAGCGTACTTATGGATGGCGAACTGCCGCGCGACAGCGTCCGGTTTCTGCTGCGTGGTATCGATGCCGATCCCGCGCTGGCGCAAACCTGGTCGCGTTATCAGGTTGCGCGCAGTTGCCTGCGTCGACAGACCGATGCGTTTGTCAGCATCGATTTTTCCACGGCATTGATGGCGCGAATCGATGTGGAATCGGTGATCATCGGTGTTCGTGCGAACCAACATCGCTGGCTGCGCTGGGCGGCGGGTGGTGCGGTAGCGGCGTCGGTAGCAGTAGCTGCCCTCGTGGTTTCGCGGCCGGCAATCAGCCCGGAGTCGCCTGCAAGAAATATCGCCGCCGCCGATCCGGTACGCGCCGCGCCGGTTTTGCAGGAACGTACGCCCGCATCGATGGAACAGAAAGTTCCGGCGATGGCCGCCAGCATGGTCGATTACAGCACGCCGACGGCTTCCGATCCGCGTCTGGATTCATATCTGGTGCGTCATTACGAAGCGACCGGGCAGGGCATGCGCTCGGGCATGGTTCCTTATGTGATGCTGGTCGTGCCACAACGCACCGCGCAATCCGCAGCGTTGCCGCGCACGCAGGAAACACCCGCCAACGCGCAATGATACCTAGTGCGCTACGCTGCGGCCGCGGAATATTCTTGCTGGCGCTGGTCGCCAGCAGCAGCCGCGCCGATGAGATTGCAGATCCGCAACAACTGCTGGCGCAAATGGCCAGCGCAATGCGCGACCTCGACTACGATGGCTCTTTTATCTACGAGCATGACGGCCGCGTTGACACCTTGCGCGTTTTTCATGCCGGTGGCGTGGATGAGCGCGAACGTTTGATCAGCCTCAACGGCGCGCGCCGCGAAGTCGTGCGCAATAGCCGCAGTATTACCAGCGTCCAACCGAATCAGCTACCGACGGTATTTGCGGCCGAAAGCAATCGTCGTCTCGTGCCGCTGGTGCCGGATGCTCGGGTCGAAGGTTTGCAGCAAAACTACACGTTGCGCCTGATTGGCCAAGATCGGATTGCGGGGTTCAGCGCGCAAGTGGTTGACGTGCAGGCCAAGGATAAATATCGCTACAGTTATCGATTATGGTTGGAAAAAAATTCGCATCTGTTGTTGCGTTCGATGTTGCTGGATGCCGATCAGCATTCGCTGCAACAACTTATGTTTGTCGCGCTGAATATCGGACGCGTGAACGAAACCGAATTGGCGCTGAGTGAAGTCCCGGCCAAGACCATCGCTGCGCAGGCGCAAGAAGTGTTGCTGACCACGCCATCCGAATGGAAGCTCGGCGAACTGCCGGCGGGTTTCAGCATGAGCGCTCGCCGTGGGCCAGCCGATGCAACCACCCCCGATACGGAGCATTGGTTGTTATCCGATGGTGTTGCCAGCGTATCGGTCTATCTGGAGCCAGCCAACACAGCGCCCGGAGTGTTGACTCAGGGCAAGATATCGCGCGGTGTGCTCAACGTATTCGTGCGCAACCTCAATGGTTATCAAGTCACCGCGCTCGGCGAAGTGCCGCCAGCGACGGTCGAGAAAATTGCCGACGCGCTTACTCACCCAGCGCCCGCTATCGTGCACTGAAGAAGCAGCCTGAATGCAGCTTGTTTCAGCGCGATTTGTTGCGGAACTTAAATGCAGCAACGTTATCCAATGGCGCGTCAGGTGCGAGCCATGATCACCCGGTTTTATCAATCAACACTCGAGGAGAGAGGCATGAAATTGTTGGTCTCTGTGATGCTGTCCGGCGTGCTGCTGGGTGGCGCGGGAATAGCCCGCGCGGATTTGCCGGATTTCACCCAGCTGGTGGAGAAGAATGCACCTGCGGTAGTCAACGTGCAGGCAACCCATAGCGGAAAAATAGATAGTGAAGCCGCCGAAGGTGGTGACGATCAGGATATGCCGGATGTGTTGCGCCGTTTCTTCGGACCACAGGGGCCACAAGGTCCGCAGGGTCAAGGCCGTCCTCGTGGTCGTCCGGGCGAGGGTACCTCGATCGGTTCGGGTTTCATCATTTCCGCCGACGGTTATGTGCTGACCAACAATCACGTCGTCGAAGGTGCGGATCAGGTTACAGTGCGCCTGTCCGATCGGCGCGAACTCGATGCGAAGGTGGTCGGTACGGATCCGCAGACCGACATCGCCCTGCTCAAGGTCGAGGCCAGCAGTTTGCCGGTGGTTGCGATTGGCGATTCGACCAAGCTCAAGCAAGGGCAATGGGTGGTTGCAATCGGCTCGCCGTTCAATTTTGATCACACCGTGACACACGGCATCATCAGCTCGGTGCAGCGCAAGTTTGGTGGCGCTGATCAGCAGTATGTCGGTTTCATCCAGACCGATGTGCCGATCAATCGCGGTAACTCCGGTGGTCCGCTATTCAATTTGAATGGCGAGGTGATCGGCATCAACTCTCAGATTTTGAGTAACACCGGCGGCTATATGGGTGTGTCGTTCTCGATCCCGATCGATGTGGCGATGAACGATGTCGAGCAAATCAAGAACAAGGGCCACGTTTCGCGCGGCATGATCGGTGTGCAGATTCAGGACATCAATCGTGAAATGGCGCAAAGCCTCGGCCTGCCGCGTCCGGGTGGTGCGCTAGTCAACAAGATCACGCCTGCCAGCGCCGCGGAAAAAGCCGGTATCCATGTCGGCGACGTGATTCTGTCGTTCAACGGCAAGGATTTGGATCATTCGTCCGATTTGCCGCCGCTGGTTGGCATGAGCAAGCCTGGCAGCCAGGTCGAGGTCAAATTGTTTCGTGATGGCAAGACGCTGAGTGTTTCTGTGACCGTGGGTGAGCTGCCACAGGACAAGAACGCGCTGGCTGCCGCTACGACGGCCATGCCAACCGCGAGTAATCCGCTGGGCATCATGGTGGAGGATTTGACGCCAGAGCAACGCAAGGAGCTGGGCTTGAAGGATCAGGGCGTGGTCATCAGCAATATCACCGGCGCGTCGCGGCGCACCCAGTTGCAGCAGGGTGATGTGATCCTGATGGTTGGCAAGAAATCAGTGAAGTCTGCCGTGGAGCTCAATCTGGCACTGAAGGATATGAAGCCCGGCGACACCGCGATGTTGCTGGTGCGGCGTGAAGATGCCACGACTTTTGTCGCAGTTACCGTACCAAAAGCCAAGGACAAAAGCTGAAGCAAACTCGCTAGCCTATGCAGTCACGAACGGAGCCGAAAGGCTCCGTTTTGCTTTTTAACATTTGAAAAAAGCCGTGTAGCTGCGGCGTGCGTCAATGTCGTGAGACAGCAGCGGATCAGAATTTAGTGAGTTTTCTGGGTGTCGATCTCCTTGGCTAGCGGCGGGTTGATGTAGACCTTGTCGGGCACGATCGGCGGCATTGGTGGCTTGCCCTTGAAGCGCTGCGGATGCAGAGCAAAGGCCTCGTTCAAAGTCAGAGCTCGTGCCGTGGTGATCGCAGCGGCGTGGCCGCGATACACTGCGGCGGGCGTCATCAGGCCGATGCCACTGTGCCGGTGGTGGAAGTTGTCGTGGTCGAAGAACGGCGTGAGCACGGCGCGGGCATGGTCGATGCTGCCGAAGCATTCGGGGAAGGTCGGCGAATACTTCCCGTCCATGACCGCATCGGTCACCGAGGAAATCAGCGTCGGGGGGTATCCGGAGGGTGTCGGTGATTTTGTGTAAAGGGGATTATCGTTACTGCTGCGGCATACGTTCATCGAACAGAATAGTGAATCGGTTCAGCGCTGATTTCCGGTTTTGAATCGGCATTGTCCACTTCTTGCTGATATTGCGTAG
>JAYVTP010000150.1:0-9263 GCA_043788685.1 Pseudolysobacter sp.
ATTATCTACGCCAATGCCTCGCTGCGCGCGGATGCGAGCATCATCGCAAGCAATCGGCGCGGTCAGTCGGGCTTGTGGGGTTACGCGATTTCCGGCGACTTGCCGATCGTACTCGTGCAAATTCATGACATCGGCAATATCGATCTGATCCGGCAGATGGTGCAGGCGCATACGTATTGGCGCCTCAAAGGCCTCGCGGTCGATCTCGTGATATGGAATGAGGAGCAGGCCGGTTATCGCCAGTCGCTGCAAGATCATATCGTCGGCATGATCGCTGCTGGCGTCGGCGCGAGTGTGATCGACAAACCTGGCGGAATTTTCGTGCGTCATGCCGATCAGATCGCAAGCGAGGATCGTATCCTGCTGCAATCGGTCGCGCGTGTGATCATCCGCGACGATGTCGGAACCCTGGCCGAGCAGATCAACCAGCGCGGCTCGATCGAGGCGCGCATGCCGCGCTTCAAGGCCAATACCTTGGCACGTATCGACAGCACGCCGTTGCAGCAATTGCGTCGCGACGATCTGCTGCTGGAAAACGGCAGTGGTGGATTTTCTGCGGACGGGCGCGAGTACGTCATCGTCACGACGCAAGCACAGCGCACGCCGTTGCCGTGGGTCAACGTGCTTGCGAATCCGCAATTCGGGTGCGTGATTTCCGAGAGCGGGCAGTCGTATACCTGGAGCGAGAACGCGCACGAATTCCGGCTCACGCCGTGGCAGAACGATCCGGTCAGCGACAGCGCGGGCGAGGCGGTTTATCTGCGTGACGAGGACAGCGGGCATTTCTGGTCGCCGACGCCGCTGCCGAGTTGCGGTGTGTCGAATTACATCACGCGGCACGGTTTCGGCTACAGCATTTTTGAACATGTCGAGCAGGGCATCCAGAGCGAGTTGTGTGTGTATGTCGCGCACGATGCGCCGATAAAATTCCTGCGCTTGCGCCTGCACAACCAGAGCGGTTACGTGCGACGTTTGTCGGCTACGGGTTATGTCGAATGGGTGTTGGCAGATTTGCGCGCTCGCTCGGCGATGCACGTGTTCAGCGAAATCGATGCCGAGACCGGCGCGTTGTTCGCGCGCAATGCCTACAACATGGAATTCGCCGATCGCGTGGCGTTTTTCGATGTCGACGATTCCACACGCACGCTGACATGCGACCGCGCCGAGTTCATCGGTCGCAACGGTAGTTTGCGCAGTCCGGCAGCGATGCGTCGCTTGCGTCTTTCCGGCAAGACGGGCGCCGGGCTCGATCCGTGCGCCGCGATCCAGACCGTATTCGAGCTCGGTGTCGATGACGAGATCGAAGTGGTTTTCCGTCTTGGCGTTGGCCGCAACGCGCAGGAAGCGCGCGATGTGGTGCGGCGTTATCGCAAGTCTGCCGCCGCGCTTGATGCGCTCGAAACGGTGCAGAAATATTGGCGGGAAACGCTTGGCACGGTACAGATCAATACACCGGATATCGCGCTGAATGCGCTGGCCAATGGTTGGCTGGTATATCAGGTGATGGCGTGCCGATTGTGGGCGCGCAGCGGTTATTACCAATCGGGTGGTGCGTTCGGATTTCGCGATCAGTTGCAGGATGCTATGGCGCTCGTGCATGCCGCGCCGCAGTTACTGCGCGCGCAGATCGTACTTGCCGCATCGCGCCAGTTTGTCGAAGGCGATGTGCAACATTGGTGGCATCCGCCGGCGGGTCGCGGTGTGCGCACGCGTTGCTCCGATGACTATCTGTGGTTGCCGCTTGCGACCTTGCGGTATGTGCAGGCGACCGGCGATTACGCGGTGCTTGATGAAGTGATCGGATTCATCGAAGGCCGACCGGTGAATACGAATGAGGACTCGCATTACGACTTGCCGACGCCGAGTGCGCAGACCGCGGATTTGTATACGCACTGCGTTCGCGCGATCGAACACGGCTTGCGTCTGGGCGAACACGGTTTGCCGCTGATGGGCACCGGCGACTGGAACGACGGCATGAACCTGGTCGGTTTCAACGGCCGCGGCGAAAGCGTCTGGCTCGGTTTTTTCCTGTATCAGATCCTCGATCATTTTCCGCAGGTCTCGCGACGGCGCAACGACGAAACTTTCGCGCAACGTTGTATCGAAGAGTCGGGCAAGCTGCGCGAAAACCTCGAACAGCACGCGTGGGACGGCGAGTGGTATCGCCGCGCGTATTTCGATGACGGCGCCGCGCTCGGTTCGTCGGCCAACGACGAATGCTGCATCGATTCGATCGCGCAGAGCTGGTCGGTTTTGTCCGGTGCGGGCAGCGCCGAACGCCGCGCGCAGGCGATGCAATCCTTGTACACGCACCTCGTGCGCAAGGATCTGCAACTGATCCAGTTGCTCGATCCACCGTTCGACACTGGCAAGATGGATCCGGGTTATATCCGCGGTTATGTTCCGGGCGTGCGCGAAAACGGTGGCCAATACACCCACGCCGCAGTATGGGCGACGATGGCGTTTGCCGAACTCGGCGATAGCGCCCGCGCGTGGGAATTGTTCGACATGATCAATCCGATCAACCATGCGCTGACGGCAGCGCAAGTGGATGTATACAAGGTTGAACCGTATGTCGTCGCCGCGGATGTCTACGCGCGCGAACCGCACGGCGGACGCGGCGGCTGGACCTGGTACACGGGTTCGGCGGGCTGGTTGTATCGCCTGATTCTGGAATCTCTGCTTGGCCTGCGTATCGACGGCGGTCGATTGCATTTGCACCCGCATCTGCGCGAAGACTGGCAGGAATTCACGCTGCACTACAGCCACGCCAGCACGCGGTATCTGATCGCGGTAAATCGTGTCGCGCCGATGCAAGCCGGCGGCGTGAGCCTGGATGGCGTGATGCAGGTCGATGCCAGCGTACCGTTGCTGGATGACGGACAGGAACATGTGGTGCAGGTTTATGTGGCGCGCGCTGCCAGCTGAGCGTCGCCATTTTGCGGCGATACTTTCTCTGTCATCGGGAATTGGGTAATGTACACATCCGTATTCATACGATCGTTTGAGTTTTTATGAAGATCCGTGCGAGTTTTCTGTTTGGCCTGGCTTTGTTGGTGTTGCTGGCGAGTTGTACGCCGGTGCGACCGCTGGTGGCGCCGGGCGCGAGTCTGCAACAGGTGACGATATTGCCTGATGGGCGTTGGAAACTGGCCTTGCGCATTGAGAATTTCAGTTCGCAAAGCGTGCATTACGGCACGACCAAACTGCATATTGATCTTGGCGAAATCTCTGCGGGCGATTTTTCCTTCAACGCCGATATCGTGATCGCCGCCGAGAACGGCGACATGGTCGAGACCACGATCGCGCCTGCGCTGGAAATCAGCGCCGCGTTGCGCGCGCGCGGCAAGGCCAATCCCGGCGGCGTGCAGTACGAGCTCAAAGGCAGCACTGGCCTGAGTACGGAAAAGGAAAATCGCGAATTTCCGTTCGAGCATAAAAGCCGTCTGTCGCCGGTGCCCGGCCTGACCGACGTCTATCGCTAAATAATTCCCCATTGCAGGACTGCTCATGAGCAAGTACGAAGCCCCGTTGACCGATATCCGTTTTGTGCTTTATGACGTGCTTGATGTCGAGAGGATTTATGCGACGTTGCCGGGCGGCGAAAACGCTCCGCGCGAAATCATCGATGCCGTGCTCGATGAAGCGGCCAAGTTCACTGGGCAGGTGCTGGCGCCATTGAATAAATCCGGCGATCAGGAAGGTTGTCATTGGGACAACACTGTCGTCACCACGCCGAAAGGTTTCAAGCAGGCGTACGCGCAGTGGGTTGAAGGCGGCTGGCCGGGCATCAATCTTCCGGAACAATATGGCGGCCAGCATCTGCCCGAATCGATCGGCGGTGCTGTCAAGGAAATGATCGAGTCGGCGAATCTGGCGTGGGGTACGTATACCTTGCTGTCGCACGGTGCGGCGGCAGCGCTGATTCATCACGGCGAAGAGTGGCAGCGCGAGGTTTTCCTCAAGCCGATCACGCACGGCAACTGGACCGGCACGATGTGCCTGACTGAACCGCATTGCGGCACCGATCTCGGCCTGCTCAAGACCAAGGCTGAAGCACAGCCCGATGGCAGCTACAGCATCAGTGGCACGAAGATTTTCATCACCGCCGGTGAGCATGATCTGGCCGACAACATTATCCATCTCGTGCTTGCAAGACTGCCCGATGCACCCGCCGGCACCAAGGGAATTTCGCTGTTCATCGTGCCGAAGTTCAAGGTCGATCTAAGTGGCAAAGTCGGCGAGCGTAATGCGCTGGCCTGTGGTTCGATCGAACACAAGATGGGCATCAAGGGGTCGGCAACGTGCGTGATGAATTTCGACGGTGCGCAGGGCTGGCTGATCGGGCCGCTGAACAAGGGCCTCAACTGCATGTTCACGATGATGAATGCGGCACGCGTCGGCGTTGGTGTGCAGGGTCTCGGCTTGATCGAACGTGCCTACCAGAACTCGCTGGCATACGCGCGTGATCGTCTGCAGATGCGCTCGCTGAGCGGGCCGAAACGCCCCGACAAACCGGCCGATCCGATCATCGTGCACCCCGATATTCGGCGCATGCTGCTCAAGCAGAAGGCGTTCGCCGAAGCCGGGCGTGCGCTGGTGTACGACGCTTATATCCAAGTCGAACTGGCCGATCGCAGCACCAATCCGACGACGCAAAAGTACGCCGAGGAATTGCTGTCGTTCCTCACTCCGATCGTCAAGGCATTGATGACCGAAATGGCGATCGAATGCACCATCGATGCGCAACAGATTTTCGGCGGACACGGCTATATCCAGGAATGGGGCATGGAGCAATTCGTGCGCGATGCGCGCATCACCACGATTTACGAAGGCACGACGCAGATCCAGGCGCTGGATCTGCTCGGGCGCAAGATCATGGCATTGCAGGGCGTTGGCTTTCGCCATTTCCTCGATGAGGTCGGCACTTTCTGCCAAGCGCAGACCGGTAACGCTGACGTTGCCGAGTTTGTCGGCCCGCTCGCCAAGGCGGCGCAGGAGTGGGCAGCGCTGACGCAGGAAATCGCCGCCTCGGCAGTGAAAAATCCCGAGGAAATCGGTGCCGCCGCGATCGACTATCTCTATTATTCCGGCTACATCACGCTGGCGTATTATTGGGCGCGAATCGTTGTCGCAGCGCAGAAATCAAAACATGGCGATGATTTCAAGCAAGCCAAATTGCACACCGCAAGGTTTTATTACGCCCGCATCCTGCCGCGTACCTTGAGTCATGTGGCGATGATTCGCGCCGGTAGTGCGAGTCTCATGGACATGCCGGAAGAACAGTTCTCGGTGGCGTGAAAATCAGGCAATGTTCGATCGATTGAATTCCCGCTGAGCCGGAACCATGCGGCGCAGCGGGATGGCAAAAGTTCAGCACCACTTCCGTTGGATCCATCCAGAGTGAAGCATGAGCGATAACGAAATTCATGTGCGTCTCGCGCAGGCGGATGACGATACGTTTATCCTGAGTCTGGTCGAACGGTTCGTCGAATTCGATCTGCCACCGTGGCGCAACAAGCGCGATTGCGTCAACGGCATCTATCGCGATATCGCGCGACATCTTTCCGAGCAACCTGCCGGATCGTTCTTGTTCGTCGCCGAAAACGATGACGGCGAACTGGTCGGATTCCTGCATCTGCAAAAGACTCTGGATTTTTTTACCCAGCACTGGAACTGCCATATTTCCGATATCGCGGTGCCCGAAGGCGGCGATGGCAAAGGTATCGGTCGCGCGATGCTCGCGTTCACCGATAGCTGGGCGCAGCAACACGATTGCCGCCTGATTACACTTTCAGCATTTCCGGGGAATACGCGTGCGCATGCACTTTACGAAAGCTGCGGATTTGGCGCCGATCTACTGCGCATGGCCAAAGTCACTCCGGCCAAGCATCGCTGAAAAATTCTTGCCGTGCGGAACGCGGATTTGCGATCCATTACGCGCTGCCATGCAGGATTCACAAACGCCATGTAATTTCGGCTATGCTGGTTTGAGTGATTGTTGTATTCAGATGGTTCACGATTTGGCGGCGGATTTCATCCCGGCGCAATGCGGGGAGGATGAATGCTGACGCAAGTGCGCACCCGGAGCGATATCCACACCACGCGAGTACTGTCGCTCGATTCGAGCGGGCGTATTCTCGACTGGATCAGTTGGCAAGATGCGGTTTGTCTGTACGTTCGCGGTGCGGTCGCGTGGACCCTCGGCGATCCGTGCCTGACCATCCACGGTGGCCTGAGCCGCATGAGCGGCGAACAAAGCCTGATCGATCTGCATCCGATCGTTGCCAGTCGCGGCCATGCACGTGGCGCGGCGATCGATCCGTCGCCGGGTTTGACCAACGCCGCGCTGTTCGCGCGCGACCGCATGTTATGCCTGTATTGCGGTGACCTGTTCCATCGCGGTGAATTGACCCGCGATCATGTTTTGCCGCTGTCGAAAGGCGGCCTGGATCTGTGGGAAAACGTCGTCAGCGCGTGCCTGCATTGCAATGTGCGCAAAGGCAATCGCACGCCGCAACAAGCGGCCATGCCATTGCTGGCGGTACCATATCGGCCGAGCTGGGTCGAGCATCTGATTTTATCGAATCGCAATATTCTTGCCGATCAGATGGAATTTCTCGTCAGCCATTTGCCGAAAAATCGCCGCGTGGCTTGAGCTGCACTTGCCTGCAACCGAGTGAAGCTCCGTTGGCAGGAGTTGCCAACGGAGCTTCTGCAGTGATCTTTTACCAATTACTGCTGCGCGACAGGTGTCATTGTCGCACCGAGATTGGTATTGCCGAAAATGCGATTATCCGAACTCGAGCTGACCGTTCCGCCAGCATTGCGTACACCCGTGCCGTTATTGGTGATTATCGAGCGCGATACAAATACCGATGCCTGTGTACCCAAGGCATACACGCCATAACCTGGACTTACGCTGTCGCTGATTGTCGAGTCATCGATATTCAACTGAACCGGTGACGACAAACCCGATGCTCTGGCGCCTGCTGAGGTATTTGCGCTGAATACCGAGTCGCGTACGTTGACGACGCCGCTGCTTGCCAATATTCCGTAATTGTTTTGCAGCAGCCGCATGCGCGTGATAGCCACGTTGGCGACACCCGGCGAAACGGCTGCCACCTGAATTCCGGCGGAAGTATTATTGTTGATCGTGGTATCGCTCACGATCAGCTGCGAAGTGATCGCTGCGGGTGAAAACTCGATTCCGTGCTGGGTGAAGTTCTGGATCGTGCAACGTTCCACTACGAGCTTTGCGGCGGAATTGAACTTGAGCCCTGAAAGCCCCGTGCCGAGCCCCTCAATGGACAGGCCGCGCAGTACCACGGTGTCTGTGGCACCGGCGCTGACGACGATGCCGTTGGTACCCGAAACCAGCACGCCGGCTACCGAGCCAACGGCTTCGAGGGTAATCGACTTGGTGATAGTCACTGCACCGAAACCACCCGGATCGAGTACGTTGATAGTGCCGCTAGGCTCGGTTTTTGAAATGGCACCGGCAAAAGTTTTGCACGGCGCGGTGCGGCTGCACGGATTGGCATCGTCACCCACACCGGATACCCACGTGCGGGTGGCTCGCGCAAATGCATTGCTCGAAAGCAGCAATCCGAACAGAGTTAACAGCAGAAATTTAAGCATGGTGCGTGTGCGATTTCGCAAGCGTGCGCGCCGGATCGATCGCGACAGAGTGAATTGACGGTTGAGCACAGGAGCGGGTCAGATTCTCCAGAATTCACGCGACATGGCGCTCGGGTAGCGGCCATAACCCGCGCCTGCGGGGTAATCTTTCGATCCACCGGTTGAAAACCTGCAACCGGCGGATCAATGCAATGTTTCGAAAAAAACAGAGTTTGACCAATTCGACACGACGATTTTTGCCGCGGCCTTCGCTGCTGGCATTGTCGGCGGTTGGTCTGCCGGCGCCGTATCCGGCTGACTTCAATCTATCCGCGGCGACACCCGATTTGACAAGAATCTCGACCACAGTCGCGGCACGTTGCGCGGAGAGTTTCTGTTTGTAATTGCCGCTGCCGATGTTATCGGTGTGGCCTTCTATGGCGAGCTTCAGCGTTGGATTATTCTTCAGCAACGCCTGCACTTGCGCGAGCACAGGTTGCGCATCCGCTTTCAGTGTGGCTTTGGCGAAATCGAAATTGATACACAGCGCAATGTGGCCGTCCTTGTCCAGCGCCGCCTTGAGCGCATCTTCCTGCGGCGGTTCGATCGACGCCTGGAACGGTTTTTCCTCGACCACATTGATCTCGATGGAGGCTTCGCTGCTGTACACACTGCCCCAGATGTTCTGGCCGCTCTGCTCTAGATTGGCGTAGGTGTAGCGCGGTTCGGTGTGAGTGATCAGCGCGCCGAGCGCCTTGAATCGGTTGCGATAGTTGGTCTGGATTTCCAGATCACTGAGAGTCGGCGCGCCATCCTTGAGCGCGTAGCCGAGCGAAAACGTATTGCCGGCGACGCTGATCGTGCTCTCGCCGCTGGCGGTGTCGGTGGTGAATTCGGCCTGGTCGAAGTTGCGTATTTTCGGCTCGCTCGCGATGTAATTCGGCAGGTGGCCGAGCAGGCGATAATCCTTGCCGCTCGGCGACAACAGCGTCTGTTTCGGCGCCTGTTTTTCGATCATGGTCACTTCGATGGCACCGTCGCCGCCGTACACCTTGATCCAGAACTCCTTGCCGTCCTGGTTGAGCTTGACGTAGGTGTAGGCGTTGCCGAGGTACAGGCTCAGCGCGCCGAGTTTGGCGAACCGCGCACGATAATTGCTGTGGACTTCCAGCGGCGACATCGGCGTTGCGCCATCGGGAAGTTTGTAATATGCGTGGCAAAAACGTCCGGCGACAGTAGTCGCATCCGCCGGGGTATTGATGTCGAACGAATCGCTTTGATAGTCGCGCAAGCTCGATGCTTCTTCGGCGACATAATTCGGCAAATGTCCGACCGGCGGGCAATCCCGCGATTCTGCAAACGCGTTCGCCATGGTGAACGCAAATAAGACAAATAGCAGATTCCAGAGCAAACGCTACATTGATGGAATCCTGTGGGTTAGAAGATCGGGCTGAAGTTCGGATTGAAGAAGGTCGGCGGGGCAGTATGCAAATACCGCGCGCGGCGTGGCGCGTTGCAATCTCACTCAAATCGGAACTGGTTCACGGGGGTATAAATAATTTTGTGTAAACGGTCATTGGCAGGAGACTGCCATCTACGAGGAAAAACATGACCACACGCAAAGTTAGCCAACCCGACGTGAT
>JAYVTP010000151.1:0-6875 GCA_043788685.1 Pseudolysobacter sp.
TGGTACCGCGGATGAAAACTGGCGATCTGGATTTCGCCATGCAACTCGAGTTCGTCGAGCGCGCTGTCGGCTTGTTCGAGAAACTGGTTGTAGTCGAAAAAATCCTGCAGCACATGCGGGTGAATCAGCAGCACGGTATCGATTTGATTGCTAGCGCTGGCCTGCAGCTCACGCAACGCGCTGGATAAATCCGCGAGCAATAAATCCGCTGAATCGGTGCTGCTGACGATGTAACGAATCTGGTTTCTGGCAAACACCGCTCTCGCGAACGGACACAAATTCAAACCGATCACCACGCGCTCCAGCCAGCGTTGCGTCATGGCGATGACATGTTCATCGGCGTGCGTATCGGCGTTAACCGTCATGCGTTTTTCCTGCCAACCTCGTCGAGCCGAAGGGCAGAATAAACGAAACATGCGCTTTCTTTTTGCACTCGGCAGGTTCACTGGTCGATCCTGCGCCGCCAGCAAAGGGGCAACGCAGGACGATGACTGCTGATGTGACTGCTTATGCCTTCGGCACCGACGCTTCAGTGGTGATGTTGATCTTGATCTCATCGCTCACGTTCGGCACGTACGCGCCGACGCCGAAATCGGCACGCTTGATCGTGGTGGTGGCGTTGAAGCCGATCGTCTGCGTCTTCATCATCGGATGTTCGCCGGCCTTGTTCAAGGTGGCATCGAGCACGACCGGCTTGGTCACGCCGTGCACGGTCAGATCACCGCTTACCTTGAAATGATTCTGGCCGGCGGCACCTTCGACCTTGGTGCTCTTGAAGGTGATGTTCGGAAATTTTCCGGCATCGAGAAACTTGTCGCCTTTCAATTCGTCGTCGAGTTTGGCGACGTAGGAAATCACGCTGCCCACGGCGATCGTCACATCGACCGACGAATTCGCCGGTGCGGCGCTATCGAATTTGATCGTGCCCTTGATGTTGCCGAAGTTGGCCGACGGATTGGAGAAACCGAAGTGATTCCAGCTGAACAAGGTGTCGGTGTGCGCGCCATCGATGGTGTACGCAACCGGCGCAGCCTGCACGGCGGCGGCGAACGAAAAACTGATGGCGAGTGCAGCAAGTGTTTTACGTAGCATGACAAATCTCCTGGTTGGAAAGCCGAGTACGGCGCGAGTATCAAACGTTTTGCGGTCAAACAATGTGGAACAAGACGATGCGGCTGTCAGACGATTTTGCAAGCCTCGTCGAAATCGAGACGCGGCCCGCGCGGGAACAGCGCAGTCGCATCGCCGTAACCGAGATTGATCAAGAAGTTCGATTTGTAAGCCGTGCCCTTGAAGAAAATTTCATCGAGCCTGGCATTGTTGAAACCGGACATCGGCCCGCAATCCAGACCGAGCGCGCGCGCGGCCATGATCACGTACGCACCCTGCAACGATCCGTTACGGAATCCGGCGCTGTCGATCAGCGGCTGATTGCCGACGAACCAGCTACGCGCATCGGCGTGCGGAAACAGCTTGGGCAATTGCTCATAGAACTCGGTATCGATGGCGACGATCGCAGTGACCGGCGCGCTCAGGGTTTTTTCGACATTCATCTCGTCGAGCGCAGGCTTGAGCTTGGCTTTGCCTTCCGCGGTCTTGACGAACACGAGGCGCATCGGCGAACAATTCGCGCTGGTCGGCGCCATCCGGGCCAGATCGTAGAGCTGGTGCAGTTGCTCATCGGTCACGGGTTTCGGCAACCACTTGAAGTGCGTGCGGGCGCTGAGAAAGAGTTGATCGAGCGTGTTGTGCGGCAAAACGGGATTCATGCGAGTTCCTGGGTTGAGCGATCGGTACAATGGGTGAGAAGCAGGCTGATTTAATGCTGAGGTTGACAGTGTATTGCGATTGCATCCGTTGATAATCCGCATTTCGCAAAAAAGATTAAATTCGTGCGGGATACAATCCCGATTTGTCGCAGTGCATTGCTTGCGACGAATTCTGCATCTGGCCTTGTTGGAGATATGTGATAGCCGTAACTGCCAGCGATGCACCAAGCTGCTGGGTCATCAGCGATGGCGCTGCCGGCAATGAGCGTCAAGCGATGGCGCTGGCGGATGCGATCGGTATGCCGGCACGCATCTGCCGACTGCAGTTGCGCGCGCCGTGGTCATGGCTTGCACCGCGCCTGACGTGGGGCGCCGCGTTAGCGTTGCCCGCGGAACTGCGCGAGACACTGCATGCGCCGCCGCAGATCGCGATCGGCTGCGGGCGTCACGCTGCGCTGGCGCTACGTCTGTTGCGCGAGCGCAGTGCCGGTAAAACATTTTGCGTGCAGATTCTCGATCCGCGCATCGCAGCGAAAAATTTCGATCTGGTAGTTGCGCCGCAACACGATCAGCTCGCCGGTACGAACGTGCTGACGACCCTGGGCGCCCTCAATCCGATCGACGATGTCTGGCTTGGCGATGGCGCACGAAAATTCGACAGCTTGCGCACGCTGCCAACACCGCGCACGGCGGTACTGATCGGTGCCAGCAACCGTGCACAGACACTCGATCACGATTATTTCGATGCGCTGTTCGCGCGGTTGATTTCATTGCACCAGCGCGACGGCGGCAGTTTTCTGGTCACCACATCACGTCGCACGCCGAGCGATGTAGCGCTCCACCTGCGAAAAATGTTCGCGCAATTTCCGGGAGTTTTCTGGGCGAGCGCAGCGGACGGTGAAAATCCGTACGCCGGTTTTCTCGCGCATGCCGCGCGTATTTTGGTGACGCCGGATTCGGTCAACATGCTCAGCGAAGCCTGCGCCAGCGGCAAACCCGTGCTGACTTTGGCGCGACAACCATTGCGCGGCAAACTCGCCAGTCTGCACGCCAACCTGCGCGCCGCGGGCTATCTGCAGGATCTCGCAATGGCTACGCCGATTCTGCCCGCACCCGCGCAACCCTTGCGCGAAACCACCGCGATTGCGGCCAGCGTTTTGCGCGCTTGGCGCAGCACACAATCAAACACCGATAGCGTTAAAAAATAGCTGCCGCAGATCGATCGAATCGCATCGTCAACTTGCCGGGATTACGGGCGAGAGGAAATCCAGCCCGACCGCTCGCACGACATCGATCACTGTGCGCGCACTGGCCGCGAGTTCCGCGCTGCGTGGTGCAAGGCGCGGCCGTGCGTCCAGCGTGCATGCGAGCGCGGTACCGAGCAGCCGTGCATGGGCCTCGCGCAGCGTAGCCGCCGATGCTTTCGGCAATACAGCGCACGCCGCCATCGCTGCAATCAAATCCGCGCTGTTGCTGTATCCGAGCAATGACGGTTGCTGTGCCGCGTGTTCGAGCACGAGCGCCTGCAGCAGGAATTCGATATCGAGCAGCGCGCCCCCGCCTTGCTTGAGATCGAGCTGGGCTGGCGTCGAACGATCGCGCTCGATCCGCCAGCGCACGCGCATACTATTGATTTCGGCGTGTAACCGAATCGGATCACGCGGCTGTTGCAGGATGTTGGCGCGCACCTCGGTAAAACGTTCGCACAAGACAACATCGCCGGCCACACAACGCGCGCGCACCAAGGCCTGGTGTTCCCACGTCCACGCGCGTTCGCGCTGATATTCGGCGAACGCCTGCAGACTGGTGACCAGCAAACCCTTGCCGCCATCCGGACGCAGGCGCACATCGATTTCGTACAATCGCCCGGCGCGTGTGAGAGTCGTAAGCAGATGAACCACGCGTTGCGCCAGTCGCGCGTAATAACGCATGCCGTCGAGCGACTTGGCACCGTCGCTTTCGCTGTTCACGAGCGCGCCGTCGTACAGAAAAACCAGATCGAGGTCGGACGCAAACCCCAATTCCGCGCCACCGAGGCTGCCATAACCCAGCACCGCCATGCCGGTACCGGATCCGCTATAGCCGTTTAAACGTCCATGCTGGCGGATCGCATCGCGCTCGGCCAGATCGAGCACGACCTTGACCACAGTTTCGGCGAGATCGCTCAAGCCGCGCGCGGTGGTACGCGCATCCTGTTGCTGCTTCAGACACGCCAGGCCGAGGCGGAATGCCGCGCTGTGTTTTTCTTCCTGCACGACCTCGATTTCGACCTCGGTATCGTGCTCTGACAATGTGGCGAGACGTCGCACCAATTCCACGCGCACGCTGTGGCTGTCGGCGATGTCGACATCATTGCGCGAATCGAATAATTCATCGAGCAACAACGGATGCGCGATGACGCGCTCGGCCAGCAACGCGCTACTGGCGAACACCTCGACCAGACGCTGACGCGCGACGGGCTGCTCGTCGAGCAAGGCCAGATAAGCGGATCGCCGTGCAATCGCGTGCAGCAATTTCAGCAGTCGCGCCAGACACACATCCGGCGCCTGACTCGCCACCGCGGCTTCGAGCAAACTCGGCATGAGCCGATCTAGGCGCGCGCGCGCGCGTGGCGACATGCTGCGCACGGCCGGACTCAGCAGTAATCCTTCGAGCGTGGCATGCAGATCCGCCGCATCGCGATAGCCAGCGGCAGCGAGGCTGCCGACTTCCGCCTGCTCATTGATGAGTTGCTGCCAATACAACGCAAGCGGCGTCACATTGCCGATCGGCGCGGTGTCGCGCGGCGTGTCCATCAGTGCGGAAAATTCTTCGCTGACCGCGCTGCGCACAATATCCACCTGCAGCATCAACGCCGACCAGTCGGCGTAATCGAGCGCACGTGCGAGGCGTTCACGCAACATGACATCGTCGGGCAGTTCGTGGGTCTGTTCATCACGCATCATCTGCACGCGATTTTCGAGTCGACGCAGAAAATTGTAGCCATCGCGCAGGCGTTTCGCGCGCGCGCTGGCGAGCATGCCGAGCTGCTCGCAAACGGTGAGCGCCGGCAACAGTCCACGCGCGCGCAGGCTCGGCTCGCGACCGCCACGGATCAGTTGCTGCAACTGCACGATGAATTCGATTTCGCGGATACCGCCGGGGCCGAGTTTGAGATGCTGGGCGAGATCCTTGCGCACCACTTCAGCATCGATCAGCGCCTTCATTTCGCGCAGGCCGGCGAACGCGGTGTAATCGAAATAACGACGATAGACAAACGGCCGCAGGCTTTCGATCAGGCGTTCGCCGGCATGAATATCCCCCGCCACCGGGCGCGCCTTGATCCACGCGTAACGTTCCCAATCGCGACCATCGCGCTGGTAATACTGTTCCATTGCTGCGAACGATAACGCGATACGCCCGGCGCTGCCGAACGGACGCAGACGCAGGTCGATGCGATAGGCGAATCCGTCAGCGGTCACTTCGGCGAGCAGGCGCACCAGATGTTGCGCGACGCGCGCAAAAAAAGTCTCGTTGTCGAGCGCACGTTCGCCATCGGTCTGGCCGTTTTCGGCATAGGCCAAAATGAGATCGATATCTGATGAAAAGTTCAGCTCGCTGCCACCGAGTTTGCCAAGACCCAGCACCACCAAGCGCTGCGCATTTCCGGCACTGCCTCGCGGCAGGCCATAACGCGCACTCAGGGCGGATTCGCTCCAGCGCAACGCGGTTTCGAGGCAGACTTCGGCAAGCGTGCTCGATCCGGCCAGTGTGGCCGCGACAGTGTCGAGTCCGTTCACGTCGCGCCAGATCAGACGCAGCGATTCGCGCCGCCGAAAACGCCGTAGAGCCTTGCTTCGCGCAGCATCATCGGCGGCGATGTGAGCAAGTTCATGCACACGCGCATCAGCCGTGCGTGGATTGCTGATCAAGCCGATCAGCGTCGGCCCGAGCAAGGTCGGCTCGCGCAAGAAACTGTCGTAGGCAAAATCGCTGGCGAGCAGAACGCGCTTGAGCTGATCGGCAACACCGGCGTCATCGTAGAACGCGACGCCAGATTCGCGACAGCGCTGCACTAGACGCGAAAGCCGTTCGTCGACGAACTCGGTCAAAACAAGCGTGGATGGATGAATTGCGCTGGAGGAAATCGGCATCGTCGGATTATGCCCGGACGCGACGTATTTTCTGCAACCGCAGAACCGAAAAAATCCGCCGCGACAGAATCGCGGCGGGCTCTCCCGCCCCTACCAGCCCGAAGGCGGGTATTGGCCACTATTGTTGGTCAAAGTGCGCGCCATGCAACGCCGCGTTGCAGCACGCGGCGAGAATAAATCGAGTGCACCCGCCGGCTTCCACTAAATAGCAATGGCGCTCTGCGGTGCGGTCTGGGTATATTGATGGCTCATTCCGTTGACTGGAGAGTCATCACATGTTTGCAAAATTGTTCTGCGTCACGCTGCTGGTTTTGCTGCCATTGAGCACAATTGCCGCAACAGCGGGGCCGCAACATCTCGAAACCACCACGGCATCCATTCATACCGGCATGGCGATGGCGGCGGATACATTGCCGATCGCGAAATCGCATTTCCATCATGTCATCAATTGCCTAGTCGATCGCGACAGCAAGTTGTTCGACGTGCATTCGGATAATCCATGCGACGGCATGGGCCGCGATGGCGGCGCGTTGCGCGACGAGGCACAAACCGAAGCGCAGAAAAAAGAGCTGCAGCACGCGCTGAATATCGCGCAACGCGGTGCGCGCAGCACCACGCTGGAAATGGCGCATGTATATGCCGAGTGGCTCGCGGAAATCTTACAGCGCGCACTTGCCTGATGTTGCGCATTCTGCGGTCGCATCGAGATCGAGATGTGTATCCACGAAATCAAACCCAAGCACGTAGATTGATCGCGACTGGTGATTCGCTCGCGCTTTTCTCAAGACCGAAATGAGTGCATGACGTCGTTGCTCGCGTAGCGGCGTTACGCGGGCGAGCATTTTTCGGCGCAGCTCCAGCAAGCCGATAGCGCAATTCCACCGATTTTCCGGGCAATGTCGCAAAAGGATGACAACAGCGTTTTTCGATCATGCCCGATACCGGGCCATCGAGAGGAGTTGCTGTCACACAC
>JAYVTP010000152.1:0-10184 GCA_043788685.1 Pseudolysobacter sp.
GATAAAGACTGTGCCCACCACTTTGCTGAACTCCGAGCTGCCCGGCCTCCACCTGATTCATCGTGGCAAGGTGCGCGATGTGTTTGCGTTGTCGAGCGATGAATTGCTGATTGTGGCGACCGACCGGCTGTCCGCGTTCGACGTGGTTTTGCCCGATCCGATTCCGGGCAAGGGTGAAATGCTCACGCAGATCTCGAACTTCTGGTTCGACAAGACCGCGCACGTGATGCCGAATCATCTGACCCACAAACTCGTCGCGAGTGTGTTGCCGCGCGGTGTTGATGCCGCGTTGTATGCGCGCCGCAGCGTGATCAGCAAACGGCTGAAACCGGTGCCGGTCGAAGCGATCGCACGTGGTTATCTGATCGGCTCGGGCTGGAAGGATTATCAGGCCAGTGGCAAACTTTGCGGCATCACCTTGGCCGCCGACTTGCGCCAGGCCGAACAATTGCCTGAGCCCATTTTCACGCCGTCGTCGAAAGCCGCAGTCGGCGATCACGATGAAAATATTTCTTTCGATACGGTGGTCGCGAACATCGGCGCCAAACTGGCCGAACAGGTGCGCACGGCGACCCTGGCGCTGTATCGATACGCTGCCGCTTTTGCGCTTGAGCGCGGCATCATCATCGCCGATACCAAATTCGAATTCGGCACCGATGCCGATGGAAAGTTGTACGTGATGGACGAAATGCTGACGCCGGATTCGTCGCGTTTCTGGCCTGCCGAAGAATACCGAGTCGGTATCAGCCCGCCGAGTTACGACAAGCAATTCGTGCGCGATTATCTGGAAACACTGGACTGGAACAAGCAAGCGCCCGGGCCGAAATTGCCGGCGTCGGTGATTGTCGGCACCGCCGCAAAATACGCCGAGGCGTTGCAACGATTGGCAGGGATTGTGGTTGAGTGACGGGACCGGGGAACCGGCCAAGTCTACGCGGGCGCATGGGGAAGTTCGTCATTCCAGCGCAGGCTGGAAACCATTTTGACCTTGATCCATCCGCCTTGAGGTTTTGTCAAACTCAGCAAAATCAAATGGATTCCAGCCTGCGCTGGAATGACGGCATTTTTCGCTCCCGATTCCTGTTCCCATACACTATTCCTGAGCCAAGGGAGACAGCCATGCAAGCCAGCGACGATAGCCCGCTCGATCAACACGATGACATTCCTGTGCGCCGCCCGGTCGATGCGTGGCTCGGCAATTACAGCGAGGATCACCGCAACCCAACCAACATCCTGATCCACTGGATCTGCGTGCCGGCAATCCTGTGGACGGTGATCGCAGGCTTGTGGGCCGTGCCGGTGCCAGCGTTGATCGGGCGACCCGGGCTGTGGGCGGCAGTCGCGATGTTCTTTGCGTTCGCGTTCTACATGCGGCTGTCGCGCACCCTCGCGTTCGGCATGATTGTGGTTTTCGCAGTATTCGGACTGATCAGCGAAGTCTTGTATCGCAGCGTCGGCCCGACCACGTTGTGGCAGATTGCGCTGGGCGTGTTCGTGATCGCATGGATCGCGCAATTTGTCGGCCACAAGATCGAAGGCAAAAAACCTTCGTTTCTGACCGACTTGGCATATCTGCTGATCGGACCGCTTTGGCTCGTCGCCAAGTTGGTGCGACGCGTTGGCATGAGCTATTGATCGCAGGTCACGCAATAGTCTCGCAGCGACGCTGAGCGTTGCCGCAAGATTTTCAAACTAACCTTTCTCGAACGGCCGCAGCAGCCAGCGGCACAGCGCGGGCAAGAACACCATCGCGGCGATCATGTTGACGACGAACATGAAAGTCAGCATCACGCCCATGTCGGCCTGAAATTTCAGATCCGAGAACACCCATGTGCCGACGCCGACGGCCAAGGTGAGTGCAGTGTAGAAGATCGCGATGCCGGTGGTTTTGAGCGCGCCGAAATACGATTCGGTGAGTGTGCGGCCAGCCTTCATGGACTCGCGCATGCGTGCAAAAATGTAAATCGCATAGTCCACGCCGATGCCGACACCGAGCGCGATAACACAAAGCGTGTTGGTCTTCTTGCCGATATCGAGCTGCACCATCAGGGCGTGACCAAGCTCGGTCACGAGCACCAGCGGCAGCACGATGCACAGCGCCGCGAGCGGATTGCGGAAACTCAACAGACACATCACGAACACCGCGCCGTAGAGCAGATACAGCATCATGCTGTCGACGTCGCGCACCTTGTCGTTGATTGCCGCGAGCACACCAACGTTGCCGGTCGCCAGGCGCAGATTGAGTTGATCGCTCGGCGCACCGCCGGCCTTGGCGGCCTCGGCCAGTTGCAAGCGAAGATTGACGCTGCCACCCGACCAAACGTGATTGTCCTCGCGGAATTTTTTCACTGCGCCGATTACGCGATCAATTGTCGTGGCGCGGTGATCGGTCAGGAACATCATGATCGGCATCGCGCTGCAGTCGGCATTGAGCAAGCCGGAATCGGTTTCGAAACCCTGCGTGACCTGGCGCAAGGTATCGCCATCACGCGGTAAGGCACGCCAGCGGATATTGCCTTCGTTCCAGCCCGCAGCGACGATTTTCGCCGCCATCGGCAAAGTGATGACCTGCGCGACGCCTTCGACATTACGCATATGCCAAGCGAAACGGTCGATGGTTTCCATTACCGCATAACTCGACGTACACGCCGATGGCGCGGCTTCGGCAATCACGCTGAGGATATCCACACCGAGCGCGAACTTGTCGCTGATCAGCACCGCATCGCGGTTGTAGCGGGCTTCTGGGCGCAGTTCGGCCACGCCTTTCTGGGCGTCGCCGATCATTACCTTGTGGCCATATTGCGACGCGAAAAACCACATCACAATGCCGACCAGAATGATGATCGCGGCGGGTACCGGGCGGCTGAAGCGCGCCATGAACGTCCAGATCTTGTCGAATTTGGTGAGCTGACGCAGACGGTATTCGCGCTTGCGTTCGAGGTTGCGCAGACGGCAGAACGACAACAGTACCGGCAGCAGGATCAGGTCGGTCAGGATCGTGATCGCGACGCCGACCGTGGCGGTAATCGCGAGCTCGAAAATGATGCGAATCGGAATGATCAGGATCGTCGCAAAACCAATGCAACCGGCAATCAACGCGACCGAACCGGGCACCAGCAGCGCCCGAAATGCACGTATTGCGGCAGTGCGTGCATCCACGCCGTGACGTGCACGCAACTCCTCGACGCTGCCTTCTTCGAGGCCACCGAAAAATATTTCGCCACGATAGCGGTTGATCATCTGCTCGCCATGACTCACCGCTATAGCGAAGATCAGGAACGGCGTCAGCATGTTCATCGGATCAATGCCAAAGCCGAGCAGGCGCAGCATGCCGAGCATCCACAACACCGCAATGAGCGCACAGAATACCGTCAGTGACGCGAGCTTGACCGACGAGGAATACAGGAACAGCAGCAGCCACGTGAAGGCGATCGTGATCAGGAAAAACCAGATCACCGAACGCGCGCCATCGGTGATGTCGCCGACCATCTTGGCGAAGCCGATGATCGCCACCGTGGTGTGTTCGTTTTCGTACTTGGCACGAATCGCATCGAGCTGATGGCTGATGTTGTTGTAGTCAAGCTTGACGCCGTGTTCGGCATCCTCGGGCACGAGATCGACCCAGACCATCGCACCGGAGAAATCCTTGGCGACCAGACGACCGACGATGTTGGCCTTTTCGATGTTGGCGCGAATGATATCGAACTGCGCCTGCGTCGCCACGAAGCCGGGTTCGTTCGGCGTGAAGTTGGCAGGGATGACGTTGCCACCGGCAAAACCGTCCTCGACCACTTCGACAAAACGCACGTTCGGGGTGAAGATCGATCGCAGCCGCGCATCGTCGACCGAGTCGATGGTTTTCGCGTCCTTGGTGATGTTCTCCATGGTCTGCAAGAACGGCTGATTGAACATGTTGCCGCTCTTGTCCATCACCGCGATCAGCACGCGATTGGCGCCACCGAAATCGCGCTCGTAATCGAGGAAAGTCTGCATATATTCATGCTGCAGCGGGATCTGTTTCTTGAAACCCGCATCGACCTTCAACTGCGCCGCAAAATACGTCATTGCCAGCGTGATCAGCAGGAATAAAACCAGCACCACCAGGCGATTGCCGAAGACCAGTTTTTCGGCCAGACGATGCACAAAACCCGGTGCGGAGTGAGATGTATTTGCAGACGGATTCATGCCGAGACCCTTGTCATTGCGTTACTTCTGAACGATTGCGTCTGTTTGCTTTTTTTTCGCTACTGTTGCGGTACAAACCAGCTGACGCCGTTTTCTGCAGCGATCACGAGATCTTGCGCATCACCGACCGGCAGCGCAGCGCTGATCGAGCCGGCACTCGCATCGGTGAGAATCTGGAACGGCTCAGCGGCACTCTTGCGCAACAGCAGCAGGCCGTTCGCGCCGGACAGGATCGCACCGCCATTCGCCATCCCGTGACCTCCGAGCAGACTCAAGGATGTGCCGGTTTTGACCTCGCTCCATTCATCGCCGAGATTACGCGATTCGTAAACATGGCCGCGTAGACCGAATACCAGAACGTGTTTGTCCTCGAAGCCGATCGCACCGAACATCGAGCCGTCGTAGGGTAATTTCAGTTTTTGCCAATGCTCGCCGCGATCAGTCGAGCGATACACCGTGCCTCGCTCCGCCGCGATCAACAACGAACCATCGCCGGTTGCAACAATTTTGTTCAAATGCGGGTCGGCCTCATCCTCCAGCGCTAGCTGCTCCTTGCTGAAAACCAGCAATTTGTCATCATCCTTGCTCGCGGCGACTTTGCTGGAAACGGGATGTTCAACCCGCGCCTTCAGATCGATCGGCGTCCAGGTTTTACCGCTATCATGGGTACCGAGAAACAAGCTGTAACCGCCGACGGCGAAACCGGTATTAACGTCCAGAAACAGCACGCTCAAAAGCGGCGCGCCCTGCGAGGCGGCGCGTTGCGAGCGGCCAGCGGCCTCGGATCTTTTCAATGGATCACTGCGCTGCAATTGCCAGTGCTCACCGGCATCGGCGCTGTATACAATCACGCCATCGTGACCCACCGCCCAGAGCTGCATGCCGATCGCCGTGACCGCAGTGAGTGTGGCGCGGGTTGGTACTGCTTCGGCCTGCTTCCAACTTTTCCCAGCGCTGGAAAGCACAATCTGACCACGCTCGCCAACCGCGACAAAACCGTTTTCGATATGCACCAGCCCGGTGAACAGACTGTCATTGACGCGTGGCAGAATTTCGGCGGGAAGATTGCTGGGATCCTGCCAGAACGGCGGAACCGAATCCGCGAGCGCGGGCGCGGCGGTCTTGTCGGTCGTTGCAGCAGCCAGCGCGACACTTGATGCCAGCAGCAAACTCATGCACAGGATTTTTTTGCCTGGCGACGGACGCGGTGTTGGCAACGACATCTCGAAATTCTCCGCACAGAGCGACCCCATTTGCCGAGGTCCGATACGCGAACAGCCGCCACAAGGGCGGCTGTTCGAACAACACAACTTCTATTGAGACAAACCTTACTGGATGCCGCGTTGACGCAGCGATTCCGGCGTGAAGTTCTGCGGCGTTGACTGGTAGGAGAAATCGAACATCTTCTCCTGATTGTCCAAGCCGAGCACGATGTAACGACCGGACTTGAGATCGTAATGCACTTCAAGCGTGCTCATGACGGTCGGCACTTCGTAATACACCACCGTCGGTGCTTCGGAGTAGCGCCACAGCTTGTCCTGGTTATCGTAGTGCTCGATTTCCAGAATCTGCCAGCTATCCTCATCCAGATAGAATGTGCGGCGATTGTTGATGTGGCGCTGGCCCGCCTTGAGTTTGGCTTCTACCACATAGACACGATGCAATTCGTAGCGCAGCAGATCCTGATTCAGATGGCCCCGCTTGACGATGTCCTTGTCAGTGACCTTGTCGCTATGCACCTTGTAGGAATTGTACGGCACATACATCTCTTTCTTGCCGACCAAGGTCCAAGTGAACTTGTCCATTGCGCCGTTGAACATGTCGAACATGTCATCGGTACGCTGATCATCCGATGCAGTACCCGGATTGTCATAGGCCACGTTGGGTGCGCGGCGCACGCGGCGCTGGCCCGGGTTGTAAATCCATGCCTGACGCGGATCCTTTTTCGCATCGAGCGATTCGTGCACCAGCAGAACCTGTCCAGCCAAGCGCGGCGGCGAAATCACTTCCTGATAGAAGTACGTCAGAACATTGTTGAGGTCCTTCAGAGTGACACCGGGTTTGGAATACAAGCCGAGCAACTCTTCCTTGATGCGCACGAGCTGGTATTCGCCGCTGGCCGTCGGCACGGCGGTGTCATCCCAGCGTGACAAGGCGCTGCCCCGATATTTCAGCTTGTGATTCCAGATCGCTTCGTAACCAGCCTTGGCCGGGTCGGCGTCGAGAATCGGGAACGGAAATGATTCGGCGACATTGGCCAAACCATCACCATCGTCGATCAGCTCGCCGGTCGCCGCGTTCTTCATGCTCATCTCGTAGATACGCGCAGGAAAAGCCGCACTGCGACGCGTCGGGTAGATCAGCATCTTGTAGTCTTTGTATTTTTCGAACATCGCCATCTGGCCGGGATTCAGCTTTTCGGCGTACTGCTTGTAATTTTCCGGCGTGATGGTGAGCAACGGTTTGTCATCGGGAAACGGATCCTGATGATGATCGCCAACCTTGTAACCTGCTGGCGGCTGCGCAATGCCGCCATCCCATGCCGGGATCGTGCCGTCCTTGTTACCCGCACGCTCGGCGCCAGTTGGCGTCAGCGGCGTACCTTTGACACCGAGTTTGGCGACATCCTGCGGGCTGCCTTTGGCGAGCGCCCCGGTGGAGATCATCGCCAATGCCAGCAACGTTGCAGTTGCGGTCTTTTTCAGGCTAAACATAATTACCCCTCCACTACGTTATTTGCTTGCAGATGCATTCAGCTCAGAACGCGTACTTGACGACGAACGCAACGAAATCGCGATCATTGATCAAATTTAATACACCTGCGCCGAAGTAATTCGTATAGCTCAGATCGACCGACCACTGATTCAGATAGTTCGCTTCCATGCCAAGCGTAATCGACTTGCGACCCTGGATGAAGTTGCCACCTGGGCCAGGCGAGATACCGTGCACATCATGGTTGAACGCCACGCGTGGCGACAGAGTGAACGAACTGCCGAACGCATTGTTGTAGTCCGCACGCGCGGCCAACCGGTAACCCCACGAGAACTTGGTGGGAAAACCGTCGACCTGAGTTTCCGGATTGCGCAAGGCGCCGCTGAGCTCGTCCGGGCCACCACTGGTGTCGGTACCATCGCCCTGCAAACGCAAGATGCCGCGTGCGGGCATGTTGGTAACGTCGGTGGCACCGATTTCGCCGACCACGGCGATCTGATTCGCATTGAACCAGTTGCCCGGACCAAATACCTTGGTGGCGGTGCTCTGGATCTGTGCGACATGCCGACGTGTATAGCCAGTCAACAGCTGGCCCGGCGCAAAATTGCCAAGCTGGCTATTGAAGCGATCACCCGGCTGCGGTATGAACGCATTCAACGGTGACAAACCAGCAAAAATCAATTCCACCGCGGATATCTGCAACGGCATGTTCGGGCGATAACTTACCTCGCCCTGCAATGCGACACCGGTGGCTTCGAGCGTGGTATTGAAACTCGCACCAAACAGATGAATATTCGACGGGTATTCGTTGAACAGCAACGCGCTGGTCGCCGCCTGACTTGTCACGGCGTAACCGCTCGCAAACGGCAGACGGCTGTCGTAGTTCAAGTAGTAGAACCCGAACTCGGTATTGTTGAGCCACGGCGCAACGTAATGCATCGACAAACCAAACTGGCCGAACCGATTCGGATATTGATCGAATGTGCGTGGCGCGGTTTGCGAACACGAGGCTGCGAGCAGCGGATTGTTCTTGACCGTGCCGCCGCCGAATGCGCTGTTGTCGCTCGGCGCACCGCCATTGCAGACCTTGTAGTAGTTCTCGGGATTTTTCACCGGCTGCGGCAACAGCCCGAATGGCAAGGACGCGTATGTACCGCCGATCGATGCAAAATCGTTGGTCGAGAAATACGTACCTGACGGATCCGGATTGGTCTGCGAGAACTGCAGCAAGTAAACCGCCTCGGCCGAGAAATTGTCGGTGAAGTTGTACGACAGCCGCAGCATGTTGATCGGCAGATACGCTTCTTTCAGATCTGCACCGGCACTGCGCAACTTGGATACGTCGATCGGATTGATGACGTTGATGCCGCCCTGGATGAACGTACTTTCACCCCAGCTTGCAACCTGCGAACCCAGGCGAATCGAGCCCTGATGCGCATTGAGTTCAAAGTTGTGGAAGATGAATGCATCGAGCAGGTAAATGTCTTTGCCGACACGATCCTTGGCGAGACTCGTGAGGTTGTCGTTGTTCGCGTTGGTGAAATCGTAGAAACCACCCGCGCGGATGAACGCGCCCCAATCCGGGCCGTAATTGAGCTTCACCTCGGTCAGAAAACGCACCTGGTTCGAGAACGGCTGCCATTTGCCATAATTCAGATCGCCATCATCGCCATTGGCCGAGAACGCGCCTTTGGCGGCGCGTTGCTGCAGCGGCGTTTTGAAAGCAATCGTCGGATCCCAATGTGCCTTGGCGATGAGATCTTCGTTGACATCCGATACACGATACGAGATGCCGTACGACACCGTGGTATTCACAGTGCCGCTGAGACCGTTCGTATCGCCGAACTGGAATGCCTGCGCCACTTGCGGCGCAACACCCGCCGCCAATACCAACGCGATAGCGACAGTCAGACTGCGCGGGGCCGGACGCACATTAAACCGCGCGCCGTTCTTGCTGAACTTGAGTATTTTCATAGGTGGCTCCCCAGAGTCCTGTGCATTACTGCGTGCGAGTGACGGAGGTATCGGTGACCTGTACGGCATGACCGCTGCTCAACAGGAAGCTCAACATCTCAGTCTGCATTTCGACGGTCGCCGCTGGCGACGCAGTCGGATCGAGAATCGAACCGTGTCCACCCTTGGTGAAGCGCACCACGCCACGAACGCCGGTTGCGGATTGCGCACCGGGTGCAACGATGGTCGACAGACCAAGGGCTGCGATCAGCGGTTCGGTACCCGACAGCGGCGCCGTGATTTGCACGCTGGTGCCCGGAATCGTGACGTTGATAACCGAGTTCGGAATCACCTGATCCGGCAGCGAACTGGCGCCGTCGCCGACGACCTCCTGGATCAACAGATTCTTGTTCGCGGTGGCGAATGCGTAGTTGATCGGATCGCCGGAATCGGTGACGGTCTGCGTGACCGCCAGGAAGGTGTCGAAGTCCGACGTACCCGGTTGCACACCTACCTGGCCCAGCCCTGCGACGATGCGCGGACCGAACGCAGGCGATGCCACGAGTAAATTGGCGATACCGCCACCTGGCACGTTCAGCACGGCGTTCTGCACGTAAGTGTTTGGCGTCTGCGCGACGGCCATGAAATCGGTACCGACGATGCTGCCGAGCGACTGGCCGACAAAAGCAACACGAGAGATGTCGAAATCGCTCGGGCCGCCAGAGATGCTCATTTTTTCGATCGAGCGGCGCAGCGACAGCAGATCAGCAACACCTTCACGCAGATTGTCGCGCGAAGTCAGCAGGCTGGTCAGATTAATTGTGTACGAACCCGACGAATCGATCTTGCCATCCGGGCCGGGCGCACCGGTCGTATTGTTGCTCAGATCCAGATCGAAGGTACGCTCGCCAGTGATCAGGCCTGCCGCCGGCGAGCCGGTCAGCAACTGATTATGGAAAAACGGGTTCGTCGGATCGGTCAGACCATGCAACGGCAGATCGATGGCCACCGCCGCGTAACCCTGCGAAGCCAGTGCGCCGGCAATCGCAAACATGTCGGTGCGATTGCGCGTGATGCCGTGCTGGAAGATCACGATCGGCCAGCCGGCAGCGGGCTTGGTCTTACCCGAGTTGGCATTCGGCACAGTCATCAATACCGGGATCGCGAGCGACGTGGTCTTCACCGGAATCGGATTGGCGAACGTGACATTGGTCGATGTCGGATCAAGCCCGGCCGCATTGAACGGCGGCACATAACCACCGGGAGCTGCTTTCCACGAACCGCCCAAAGGTGCGGCCGGATTGGTCGCCGTCGGCACGTTCAGGTAATACGGA
>JAYVTP010000153.1:0-6438 GCA_043788685.1 Pseudolysobacter sp.
CGCGTGACGCTATCGGCATTGACCAGTCCGAAACCGAAGCCATTTCCCGCAGCGCGATGTTTGGCGGCATACTCTTGCAGGTAAACCCACAGGCGTGGCGTGAGTGTGTATTTTGCATCGACCTTGGCTTTGGCACCGCTAGTGAATGGCGCTTCGGCGGCCTCGCTGCCGTCTTGCGGATGCAGGATGGAACTCAGCCGCGGCCCGGTTTTCGGCAGTTGCAAATCGTCCCACGAGAAATCCGTTGCATCACGGAATCCCACGACAAGAATGCGCTCACGATGTTGCGGCACGAAGTGCTGGCCATCGATCACTTTGCAGTGAATGTGATATCCAAGATCTTCGCGCAGCACTTTCTGGATCACGCGAAACGTGTTGCCTTTGTCGTGGCTGACGAGATTCTTGACGTTCTCCAACAAAAACGCTTGGGGCCGTTTGGCCTTGAGAATACGCGCCACGTCGAAAAACAAGGTGCCCTGTGTTTCATCAGCAAACCCGTGTGCACGACCAAGCGCGTTCTTTTTCGACACGCCTGCAATACTGAACGGCTGACACGGAAAACCCGCCAGCAATACATCGTGATCGGGGATGTCGTTTTCATCCACTTGGGTGATGTCGCCGACAAAGGTATGCGATGCGTCAGGGAAATTTTCCAGATAGGTTTTCTGCGCGTAGGAATTCCATTCGCTGGTGAAAACGCAGCGTCCGCCATGTGCCTCGAAACCCATGCGGATGCCACCGATACCGGCGAACAGATCGATAAAGGTGAAGGCGGCATCGGTTTTGTACGCCGCACTGGTCAGCGGCAAAAGACGTTGGCGAATTGCATCGGCAAGATATGGCGGCGGATCGCTTTCGCCGACTTCCCAGCGACGCAAGGTACGCACATCCACTTCGAGTGCGTAGGCCAGTTCTTTCTGGCGATAACGGCCACGCAGGCGCGTCAACAATGCACGCACTTCTTCCATTCGCGAGTTTTCTTTCAGGGTATGAGTGCGGGCATTATGTCCGCTATTTGTCCCTTTTGGAAGGCTGGAATTTCCGATGAAGCACAGACTTGGGCGCGCTGTTTACGGGCTTGATCGAGATCGACGAGCAGACAAATTCTCTGCAACGAATCCGGAAAACATTGTGCGATGCCGCAGTCAGCGCGTTTTGATGCGATCATGACGCATGAAAAATTTTACTGAACTCGCTTTGAGTGCGCCGCTGCTGCAGGCGCTGGATGCACTTTCGTACACGCAGATGACGCCGGTGCAGGCGCTAAGCCTGCCGCCGATGCTGGCTGGCAGCGATGTGATCGCGCAGGCGCGCACCGGTAGCGGCAAGACCGTCGCGTTCGGCCTCGGGCTGTTGTCGCATCTCGATGCGAGCCGCATCAAGGTGCAGGCCTTGGTGCTTTGTCCGACACGCGAACTCGCCGACCAGGTCGCCAAGGAAATCCGCCGGCTTGCGCGGTTTGTGCCGAACATCAAGGTGCTGACTTTGTGCGGCGGCATTCCGCTCGGCCCGCAGCTCGCATCGCTCAGTCACGATCCGCATATCGTGGTGGGAACGCCCGGGCGTATTCAGGAACATTTGCGCAAGCGCACGCTGCATTTGCAATCGCTCAAGGTACTGGTGCTGGACGAGGCTGATCGCATGCTCGACATGGGTTTCGAGGAAGCGATCAACGAGATCATCGCGAAGACCCCGAAAACGCGCCAGACATTGCTGTTCTCGGCGACCTATCCCGATGAAATCCGCAGCATCAGCGCCAATGTGCAGCGCACGCCGATCGAAGTGACGATCGACACCGCACCCGAAAACGAAGAAATCCAGCAACTGTTTTTCGAGGTCGAATTTTCGCGCAAACTCGAAGCGCTCGCGGCGTTGCTGGCGGAGTATCAACCGGAGTCAGCCGTGGTGTTCTGCAATACGCGGCGCGATACGCAGGATGTTGCCGATCATCTGGCGCAGCAAGGTTTCTCCGTACTTGCGTTGCACGGTGATCTGGAGCAGCGCGAGCGCGATGAAATTCTCGTGCGTTTTGCCAACAAGAGTTGCGCGGTTCTGGTGGCGACCGATGTCGCCGCGCGCGGTCTGGACATCAAGGAACTCGCCGCCGTGATCAGCTACGAATTGCCTACCGATCCCGATGTTCATGTGCATCGTATCGGCCGCACCGGGCGAGCAGGACAGAAAGGCCTGGCCTTGAGCTTGTGCTCGCCACGCGAAATCAACCGCGTTTTGCCGATCGAAACACGCGAACAAAACCCCGTGCGTTGGGGCAAGCTCGATCTTTTCGCGAGCAAGACAAAATTGCCCGCTGCCGCAGCGATGGTGACGCTGGTGATTGACGGCGGACGCAAGGACAAGGTCCGCGCTGGCGACATTCTCGGCGCACTTACGGGTGATGCCGGCGTCGCGGCGGAAGCGGTTGGGCGCATCGATATTTTCGATGTGCGCGCGTACGTCGCGATCCAGCGAAAACTCGCAGCGAAAGCACTCGAACGACTCGGCGCTGGCAAGATCAAAGGCCGCAATTTCCGCGTGCGACGACTGGGATGATTTGCGTTACTGCAGTGTCGTTTTTCTGCTGCGTTCAAATGAATTAAAACCCGAAGTCGGCTGTCAGCGCAAAAGACGTCAGACTTCGGTTTGCTGGCTCAACCAATCCACCGCGCCGAGACCGGCCACCCGGCCACTGGCAAAACATGCGGTGAGGAGATAGCCGCCGGTTGGAGCTTCCCAGTCGATCATTTCGCCCGCGCAGAAAATGCCGCTGCGCGCACGCAGCATGAGATTTTTATCAAGCGCCGCAAATTTCACGCCGCCGGCGCTGCTGATCGCATCGGTAATCGGGCGCGGACGTTGCAACACCAGCGGCAGTGATTTGATCCACGCCGCGAGTTTGTGCGGATCGTTGAAATCGGCCTTCGGTACGACTTCGTAAAGCAAACCGGCCTTGACGCCTTCGATGCCGATCGTGCGCCGCAGATGTGTCGCCAGCGAACGATCGCCACGCGGGCGGGCGAGGTCGCGATGTAAACGTTCGAGATCGCGATCCGGCGTCAGGTCGAGGCGGATTTCGACCTTGCCTTGCGCTGTGATCGTGTCGCGCAACGGGGCCGATAGCGCGTAGATCAAGCTGCCTTCGATGCCTTTGGCGGTGATGACAAATTCGCCAAGCTGAGAATGTTGTTTGCCGTGTTGATCGATCAGGGAAACCCGCACGGCCTTGAGCGGATGGCCGGCGTGACGCGATGAAAAATGCTCGCTCCATTCCAGCTCGAAACCGCAGTTCGACGGCTGCAGTGGTGCGACATCGACCGACATTTTGCGCAACCACGTTTGCCATGCACCGTCCGAACCGAGCTCCGGCCAACTGGCGCCGCCCATGGCGAGAATTACCGCATCCGCTGCAACCAGACGTTCACCGTCGGGGGTAGAAAATAGCAGGGCGCCACTGTCGTGCCAGCCGATGCAACGATGGTGCACATGAAACCGCACACCGCTCTCGCGCAGACGCCGCACCCAGCCGCGCAACAGCGGCGCGGCCTTGAGATCGCTCGGAAAAACGCGCCCCGAACTACCGACGAAGGTATCCACGCCGAAGCCGCGCGCCCATTCGCGCAGCGCGGCGGCATCGAAAGATCGCAGCCAATGTTCGACCTCGGCATGGCGTGCACCATAACGCATCACGAACTGCGCGAAAGGTTCGGAATGGGTGAGATTCAAACCACCTTTGCCAGCCAGCAAAAACTTGCGCCCGACCGAACCCATCGCATCAAACACATCGACTTGCAGACCCGTCGCGCAAGCCACTTCGGCAGCCATCAAGCCTGCCGGCCCGCCGCCGACAATGGCGAGGTTTTCACTGCGGTTCGGGTTCATTCAATAACCAAGGAACGTTTTCCGCATTGAATTCAACTTGCACGAGCGGCAATCCCTTCAAGCTGGAGAGTGCGGGCGCGCTAGAATGGCAGAGCCACGCGATAAAGCCTTCGCCTAACTCAATCGGGGCGAAGTCTCCCGTTTTTTCCAGTGTGCCGACAAAGTGAAACCACCCGCTATAGCTATGGCGTCCAGGTGAGAGCTGAGCACAGTGGAAAATTTCGCCATCTTTCTGTGGATCGATTCCAAGAGTTTCGAGTAACCGCAGAAATTTATCGGGGAATGCTGTTTCGCGTGCACGAACGAAGTTGCGACAGCCGTTGCAGTCACACTTTTCCAAATTGCCATGCTTGACCTGCGCGTAAGCTGCACAGGTCTTGGCAAGATCGCAAGTAAATTCCCAGCTCCCGAAATTCGTCATCAATATGGCGTGGAATTACTTAGCGGGACCGAAAGATTTCGACTGCTTCTTCGCATTTTTTTCCTGACGTTTTTCCTTCATGGTCTTTTCCGGTTTCTTCTTGGCGTCTTTCTTTTGTTCCATGCCCTTGGCCATTTTTTCTCTCCTCGTGAATTGATGGGAGCGTGTCGAATCGATCGATCACGCCGTAGTTCCTAGATACACATTATTTCGCGATAACGCTAGGGGGTTGACGCGGATTTCGATTTGCATCGCGCTTCAGCAGGGTGATGATTTCGTAGTGTTTGGTATGCGGAAACATGTCGAGCACGCGCGCGCGAACGAGTTTGAAATCTGGCATCTGCGCCAGATCGCGCGCTAGCGATTCGGCATTGCAGCTCGAATAAATCAGCGATTTGGCGCTCGATGCATCGATCCATTCGCACAACGATTTGCCGATGCCGCGACGCGGCGGATTGACGATTACCAGCTCGGGTGCGGTCTGATTGCCGCGGACAAAGTCCGTCGCGTCGAGTGCACGGAATTGCACGTTGCGCAGACCGAGTTCGTCGCGGCTGCGCTCAGCGCTGATGATCGCCTCGGCGCTGGTTTCGATACCCATGACATGACGCATGCCGTCGGCGCAATGCAAGGCAAAACCGCCGACGCCGCAGAACAAATCCCACACCGAGGCCGGCGCGAGTTCGTCGGTCCAGTCACGTGCTTGTGCATACAGTTGCGCAGCAACCGCATCGTTGGTCTGGAAAAAACTTTGTGGGCGCAGATGCAACGGCAGACCATTCAATTGCATCGTCAAATGCGCATGCGAAGTCAGCAGTATTTCACGCTCGCCTTCAAATATCGCCTTGTGTTCGGGCTGCAGGTTGATCGACACCACGCGCAACTGCGGCAGCGTCGCCTGCAACACGGGCAAATGTTTGCGCAGGCGCGCTTCGGCTTCCTGCGAGCGCAAAACAAAACGCAACATCAGTTCGCCGGAGTGGTGCGCGAGAGTCAGCAGGATGTACTTGAGTTCACCGCGCCGGGTAGCAAGATCGTACGGCGCGATATTCGCTTGCGTGATCCACGCCGCAATCGGGGCGAATGCCGCGCTCAATGCGGCGGGATAGAGCGGGCAATCGCTCAGGTCAACGCCCTGTCCGGCTCCATCGAGTATGCCGAGCATCGGCTGTTCTACGCTGCCGCTGACGACCATCTTGGCCTTGTTGCGAAAACCCATTTCGCGACTCGCAACCGCTGGCAGCCAAGTGACATCGGCGTGCGCCTGCAATGCCTCGCGACAATGCTGCTCCTTGGCCGCGAGTTGCATCGCGTAGGGCTGCTCGATCTGCGAGCAAGAGCGACACGATCCCGCTTGGTAATAACTGCACAACATCGAAAAAAATCCGTGGCCGATACGAACGTGCTGACGCGCGTTACACCAGATCGGCGTGCTGCAATTCGCTTTTCAGGTAGGCGTAATAGATCGGCGCGGCAACGATTCCGGCGGGTCCGAACGCGGCTTCCATCA
Organism: Pseudolysobacter sp.; assembly: GCA_043788685.1. Taxonomy (GTDB): domain Bacteria; phylum Pseudomonadota; class Gammaproteobacteria; order Xanthomonadales; family Rhodanobacteraceae; genus Pseudolysobacter. The sequence continues at coordinate 5,808 of JAYVTP010000153.1, forward strand.
CCAGCATTGCAAGCAGCAGCTCCCAGGCCTTGGCGCTGATCTGCGCACCGACGATGCGCGCGTTGAGAAAATACTCGAGCTTGTGGATGAGAATCAGAAATACCAGCGCGGCCATCGCTACCCACAACGATACCGATAGCGCTACAGCAACGATCAACGTATTCGAAATCAGATTACCGACCACGGGCAATAATCCGACCACAAACGTGAGCGCCACAAGGGTTTTGCTGAGCGGCAAATGGATGTCCAAGATCGGCAAAACGCCAAGCAGAAAAATCGCGGTGAACAAGGTATTCAATAGCGAAATCTTGATCTGCGCGAACACGACATTGCGGAATGCCGTGGCAAATCGCGTGCAACGTGCGATCAGCGCCGACGACAACGGCCGCCACGAGCGTTGCTGATGCGAATGATCGAGTGCGATCAGCGCGCCCAGAATCATGCCGATCAGGATACTGATGAAAATGCGCACGGCCTCCTTGCCCGCGAATTGCAACTCGGCGACGTGCGCGCGCAGCCATTCGATCACTGCAAGGCGAAAGTCCTCGACGCTATCCGGCAAACGATCGACGATGAACGGTGGCAACTGCGCGCGGGCGCGATCCACCACCAGCATCACCTTGTCCATCAG
>JAYVTP010000154.1:0-2765 GCA_043788685.1 Pseudolysobacter sp.
CGCGAGGCATTCAGTCTTTTGATTCAAACACCGGAATCCAAAGCTTTGCGCCACGGCTTTTTCGGCGAGCGCGCCGCGGGCAAGATCGCCGACATCGGCGCCGATGTACCGCTGCGCGAGATCCGTCGTATTGGCGTGATCGGTGCGGGCACGATGGGCGGCGGCATCAGCATGAATTTCCTCAACGCCGGGCTGCCGGTGACATTGCTCGAAACCAAACAAGATGCGCTCGATCGTGGCCTCGCCACGATCCGCAAGAACTACGAGAACAGCGCGAAGAAAGGCAAGCTCACCGCCGAACAAGTCGAGCAGCGCATGGCGCTGATTACACCGACGTTGGCGTATGACGATTTGAAAGATGCCGATCTGATCGTCGAAGCAGTGTTTGAGGAATACAGCGTCAAGCAGGCGGTATTCACCCAGCTCGATGCGGTAGCCAAGCCCGGCGCGATTCTCGCGAGCAACACTTCGACGCTCGATGTCGATCGCATCGCCGCATTTACCGCGCGTCCGCAGGATGTGCTCGGCATGCACTTTTTCAGCCCGGCGAACGTCATGAAACTGCTTGAAGTCGTGCGCGGCAAACAGACTGCCAAAGACGTGCTGGCAACGGTGATGGCGCTGGCGAAAAAGATCGGCAAGACCGCCGTGGTGTCGGGCGTGTGCGACGGCTTCATCGGCAATCGCATGATCGAGCAGTACAGCCGCCAGGCCGGATTTCTGCTTGACGAAGGCGCGTTGCCGCAGCAGGTGGATCGCGCGATGGAAAAATTCGGTTTCGCGATGGGGCCGTTTCGCATGGGCGATCTGGCCGGCAACGATATCGGCTGGGCGATCCGCAAACGCCGTGCGCTAGAAAAACCCGATCTGACCTATTCGAAAACCGCCGATCTGATTTGCGAACTCGATCGTTACGGCCAGAAAACCGGCGCCGGCTGGTACGACTACAAACCCGGCGATCGCAATGCGCATCCATCGGCCGAGGTGAACGCGCTGATCGAAAAACATTCCACCGATATCGGCCTGACCCGGCGCGCGATCGGCGATGAGGAAATCGTCGAGCGGCTGGTCTACGCACTGGTCAATGAGGGCGCGCACATTCTCACCGAAGGCATCGCGGCCAAGGCATCCGATATCGATATCGTTTATTTGTCCGGTTACGGCTTCCCGATCTGGCGCGGCGGCCCGATGTTCTATGCCGACAGCGTCGGCTTGTACAACGTGCTCGCGGCGATGCGCCGGTATGCCAAAGGCCACGAAGGCAACGCCTGGCAACCCGCGCCGTTACTCGTGCAACTGGCCGAGGCCGGCCAGTCGTTCAACCGCTGATCCACCACGCATTCGATCGAGAAAACACATGAAAGAAGCAGTTATCGCATCCACCGCACGCACCGGTCTGGCCAAGAGCTGGAAGGGCGCTTTCAACATGACGCACGGCGCAACACTCGGCGGCCATGTCGTGCAACACGCGGTCGCGCGCGCCGGCATCGATCCGGCTGAAGTCGAAGATGTGCTGATGGGCTGCGCCAATCCCGAAGGCGCAACCGGCGTCAACATCGCAAGGCAGATTGCATTGCGCGCGGGCTTGCCGGTGACGGTGCCGGGCGCGACCGTGAATCGTTTTTGTTCGTCCGGCCTGCAGGCGATCGCGATGGCCGCGCAGCGCGTCATCGCGGGCGAAGGCGATATTCATGTCGCCGGTGGCGTGGAAAGTATTTCGTGCGTGCAGCCGTACACAAACATGCACATGCTCAGCGAAAGCTGGCTGCTCGAGCACAAGCCGGAGCTGTACTGGCCGATGTTGCAGACCGCCGAAACCGTGGCCAAGCGTTATGGCATTTCGCGCGAGCGCCAGGATCATTACGGCGCCGAAAGTCAGCAGCGCGCCGCAGCAGCAGCCGCCGCTGGAAAATTCAACGACGAGATCGTGCCGATTACCGTGCTCGCCGGTGTGGCCGATCCGAAAACGCTGCAACTATTGACGCGCGAAGTGACCGTGTCGAGCGACGAGGGTATCCGCGCCGACACGACCTACGAAGGCGTTGCAAAGATCCGCAGCGCACTGCCCGGCGGCGTGATTTCTGCTGGTAATGCGAGCCAGTTTTCCGACGGCGCCTCGGCAGTGGTGGTGATGGATCGCAAGCTGGCCGAACAACGCGGAATCCAGCCGCTCGGCATCTTTCGCGGATTCGCGGTTGCCGGTTGCGAGCCGGACGAAATGGGTATCGGCCCGGTGTTCGCGGTGCCGAAACTGCTCAAGCGCGCCGGCCTGAACGTCGACGACATCGGCCTGTGGGAACTCAACGAAGCGTTCGCCGTACAGGTGCTGTACTGCATGGATACGCTGGGTATTCCGCACGAGCGCATCAACGTCAACGGCGGTGCGATCGCGGTGGGGCATCCGTACGGCGTGAGCGGTGCGCGGTTGGTTGGCCACGCGTTGATCGAGGGCAAACGTCGCGGCGTGAAATACGCGGTGGTGACGATGTGCGTCGGCGGTGGCCAGGGCGCTGCGGGCCTGTTCGAAATCGTGTGAGTCAGACCATGCAGATCATCGAAAATCTCGAAGCGTTGTCCGGCTGGATCGGTCGCGAAGTCGCGTGCAGCGATTGGCTGACGATCGATCAGCAGCGCATCCAGTGTTTCGCCGAAGCCACCGGCGATACGCAGTGGATTCATGTCGATGCCGAGCGCGCGCGCCGCGAATCGCCGTACAAATCCACGATCGCGCACGGTTATCTCACCTTGTCGCTGATCCCGACGTT
>JAYVTP010000155.1:0-10492 GCA_043788685.1 Pseudolysobacter sp.
ATGCAGCGTCAACTCGGGCTGGGTTTGCGGCCGGAAAATCCGCTGAATACGAGTCTGTTTTGCACGCCGCGCAAAGCGCAGCCGCAATGCGGTTTGTTCAATTCGTAAGTGAATATGGTTCGGCATCAAAGCGAATGTTTTTGCTCGTCATTCCAGCGCAGGCTGGAATGACAGGCTCATAGCGTTTCGACGCCCATGATCACGACATCTGCGCGCCGTTTTGCGAAAAGGCCGACACACACCACGCCGGTGATCTGATTGTAGTCGGCTTCGAGCGCGACCGGATCGGTGATGCGCAAATTGTGCACATCGAGAATCCAGTTGCCGTTGTCGGTGGTCACACCATCGCGCCACACCGGCGTGCCGCCGCGCTTAACGATTTCGCGCGCGACATAACTGCGCGCCATCGGGATCACTTCGACCGGCAGCGGAAACTTGCCGAGCACCTCGACGCGCTTGATGCTGTCGATCATGCAGACAAACTTGCGCGACGCCGCAGCGATAATTTTTTCGCGCGTGAGTGCCGCGCCGCCGCCCTTGATCAGGCAGCGCTGCGGATCGCATTCGTCGGCGCCATCGACATACACCGGGATCTCGCCAGCGCTGTTGAGATCGATCACGCGAATGCCGAGCTTTTTCAGCAATGCCGTGCTCTGTTCCGAACTCGACACGGCCGCTTCGATGCGATCAGCCCTGCGTCCGAGTTCCTCGATGAAAAAAGCCACGGTCGAGCCGGTGCCGACGCCGACGATGGTGCCGTCTTCGATATGGCGAATGGCCTGTTCGGCGGCCAGGCGTTTTTGTTCGTCGCGATTCATGTGATTAATGCTTCGTCGGTTGTTCTGGGGATGATGTTCATGATTATTATTCGGACGTTTATACGGCTATTTTGAAATCGATCATTCCAGCGCAAGAATGAACTGCCATTGTTCCGGCGTGACCGGCAGCACCGAAAGCCGATTGCCGCGACGGGTCAGCGCGAAGTCGCCGAGTTCGCTGCGCTCTTTCAATTCGTTCAGGCTGATCGTGCGTTTCAGTTTGCGTTTGTAGCCGACATCGACCATCAGCCAGCGTGGTTCGTCACGTTTGCTGCCCGCGTCGAAATAGTCGCTGTCGGGATCGAACTGGGTTGGATCGGTGTACGCCGCGCAAAGAATCTCGGCGATGCCGACCACACCGGGTTCGGCGCAATTCGAATGATAAAACAACACGCCATCACCGCGGCGCATGCCGTCGCGCATGAAGTTGCGCGCTTGGTAATTGCGCACGCCGTTCCACGGCTCGCGTTTACGCTGCTTGAGCATGTCGATCGAAAATTCTTCGGGTTCGGATTTCATCAGCCAATAGGCCATGGTGTTTTCCTCTTTTCTTAGCCGAAGCAATCAGCCTGGATGATTAGTTTGGCGAATACACGCAATCAACTCGCGATCGGTCGCGACAAAATCCAAACGCACGTCCCATGTCTCGCCGGTCAGTTCCGGCAGTTCCTGCAAACTGTAGCCGATCCCGACCAGCAACGGCTTGGTCGGACGCGTTCGATCCCGCAGGAACGCAAAACTGCGATCGTAAAAGCCACCGCCAAATCCAAGCCGATAACCGTCGCGATTGAATCCGAGCAGCGGCAGCAAGACCAGATCCAGCGCGACCGGCGCAATGCTGTCGGCAAACGCGACATCGGGCTCGGGAATGCCGTAGCGATTGGTGAGAAGCGCGGCACCCGGACGCCATGCTGCAAAATTCAAATCGCGCTGCGGCTGGATCATCGGCAGGCAATACGTTTGTCCGCGGCGCAGCAGGCGCGATACGGCGGCATGCAACGACAGCTCACCTGCGCTCGCCCAATAGCCTGCGATAAACGCGCTATCGAGAAATTGCGGCAGTTGTTCGAGCGAGCGTGCAACGCCTTCCGCGGCGGCAATCCGCGCGCCGGGGGTGAGGCCAGCGCGGCGTTCGCGCAGTTCGATACGCTGGTTTTGACGGATGCCGGATATGCTCAAGATCGATTCGCGTAGGCAAGGATGGATACAAATTCTACGCGGGCAGACCGGCGCGATCGGAGTCCAGAATGCGCGGCACGGGCCGCAGCGGCATGAAAATCGATGGAGATATCAAGAGCGCCGCTTGTATGGATGCGCGGATCACAACCATACAAGCGGCGCCCTCCACCATGACGATGCGCATCGAACGACCTTGATCCAGAGGATCAGGTGGGATAACTGGCGAGGCCTTAGGCTTTCCGCACGAGGCGGACATGCACACGGCTTTCGACGCTGCTAACCCGGGTCGTTAAATAGGACCAAGGCATATGTAAGAATGCGCGGTCGTGAACGGCAGGGGACACCAGCGCTATTTTATGGAGCCTGCGAGCGCGCTATCAAGCTTTATTTTCAGCGCCTGCATGTGCTGCGAGATCATGCTGGCTTCACCTTGATTGTGATGCTTCAACGTGACCAGTTCATGCGCGATATTCAGCGCCGCAAGCACCGCGATGCGTTCGCTGCCGGGCGCCCGCGCCGCCGCGCGAACTTCGCGCATCTTGCCATCCAGATAACTTGCCGCGGCGAGCAGACCGTCACGCTCGTCCGGGGTGCACGCGATCAGATATTCACGATCGAGAATATGTACCGTGACTGGTTCGGCCGCGCTCATGCGTTGCTCTCCAGCGATTTCAACCGCACGATCATCGCCTCGACGCGTGAGCGCGCATGCTCGTTTTTGGCCAGCAGCCCCGCGCGCTCGGCGACCAGTTGTTCCTGGCTGTGACGCAGGCTGCGGTTCTCTTCGCCGAGGCGGCGGCACATCTCGATCAGACGATCAAGCTGCGTGCTGATGTCGCGCAGTTCCGGGAGCGTCGTGATCGTGTCGGTCATGACGCGGACTATAAGCAGGGTTGTCGGGTCCGGTCAACGCGCATCGCAGCGAGAATACGATACGAGTGGGAAATCGATCAAAAGTATCGCGTCCGAGATCACGCCTGACGGCGCTGCTAGCGGTTGGGATGAGCTGGTAGAATAAGGCTGAAGCCATTTTTCCAGTGACCATGAGCCCGCCGTCCAGCATTTCCCATACCGACCTCGATACCGAATTGACCATGCTGCATTTCGGCGTCACCGCCAGTGATCTGCATGGCTCGTTATGCGGATTTTTGTGTGGCGGCGGTCATGCCGATGCGCACAATTGGCTCGGCGCGCTCGCAATCGAGCCGGTCGAAAGCATCGCAGGCAAGGCGCACCCGATGATCGATCGGCTCTACGTCGAATGCCGCGATCAGCTCGACGATGTCGAACTGAGCTTCGAGCCGCTGCTGCCGGATGTTGATGAAACACTTGCCGCGCGGGCCGAGGCACTGGTCGAATGGTGCCGCGGTTTTCTCGGCGGTATCGGTCTGGCCGGGGTCGATTCGTCGAGTTCGTTGTCCGACGACGGCAGTGAAATCCTCAAGGATTTTGCTGCGATCGCCGCGACGCATTTCGAATTCAAGGATGCCGAGGAAGACGAAACCGCGCTGTACGAAGTTATCGAATTCATCCGCGTCGGCGTATTGTTGCTGCACACCGAGTTGTGCGCGCCGCCGGGCGCGGGCACAACGATGCATTAGAAATCGTTAGACAAATTTGCGGGTCAGCTCCATTGCTCGTCATCCCAGCGCAGGCTGGGATCCAGTTCTGGTTCTTGCTCGACGCCATTGAGTGGATATCAAGCGTAAAACTGGCTAATCCGGCTCTTCAAGAACTTGAAGGAGAACTGGATCCCAGCCTGCGCTGGGATGACGGCCCATCTGAACGTGATTAAGTTACATCGGTCTGGACTTCAAACGTCGGTATCGAAAACATTTCCCTTCGAGTAAACGCATGATCGATCAGAAAGAATTCGCCCGTCGCCGTCGTCAACTCATGCGCATGACTGGGCGCGATGCGATCACCATCGTGCCGGCGGCGCTCGAGCGCATTCGCAATAACGACGCGCATTATCCGTATCGGCAAGACAGCGACTTCCATTACCTCACAGGCTTTGCCGAGCCGCAGGCGGTGCTCGTGCTGATTCCCGGCCGCGCACACGGCGAATGCATCTTGTTCTGCCGCGAGCGCAGTGCCGAGCGCGAAGCGTGGGACGGACACCGCTACGGCCAGGAAGGCGCCGTCGAAAAATTCGGCATGGACGATGCGTTTCCGATCGACGATATCGACGATATTTTGCCGGGCCTGATCGAAGGCCGCACGCGTGTGTATTACCACTTCGGCCGCGATCCCGACTTCGATCTCAAGCTGATCGGCTGGGTCAATCATGTGCGCGCGCAAGTGAAGCAGGGTGCGCGTGCGCCGCACGAATTTGTCGCGCTTGGACACCTGCTGCACGATCTGCGTTTGTTCAAATCGCGCGATGAGCTGCGCGTGATGCGCAAGTCGGCGAAGATTGCCGCAGAGGCGCATGTGCGGGCGATGCAGCTCGCGCGTCCGGGCATGAGCGAAAACCAGATCGAGGCCGAGCTGTTGCACACGCTGCGTCGCCACGATGCGGTGGTGTCGTACGAGCCGATCGTCGGCAGCGGCGCGAATGCGTGCGTACTGCATTACCGTGCCAATAACGGTCCGCTGCGCGATGGCGATTTGCTGCTGATCGACGCCGGCGCCGAGTACCAGTGTTATGCCTCCGACATCACGCGCACGTTTCCGGTCAACGGTATTTTCACCGACGAGCAGCGCGCGTTGTACCAGATTGTGCTCGATGCGCAGCTCGCCGCGATCGACGAGGTGCGCGCCGGTCGTCCGTTCGATGCCTATCACGATGCCGCTGTGCGCGTGATCACCGCGGGCCTGATCAAGCTCGGATTGCTCAAGGGCAGTGTCGAGAAAAATATCAGCGAAGCAAGTTATCGGCGTTTCTACATGCACAAGACCGGGCACTGGCTCGGACTGGATGTGCACGACGTCGGCGACTACCGCATCGACGGCGTATTCCGCGAACTCGAACCCGGCATGGTCGTTACCGTCGAACCCGGCATCTACATCGCGCCTGATCTGAAAAGCGTGCCGGCGAAGTGGCGCGGCATCGGCATTCGCATCGAGGACGACGTGCTCGTCACGTCTGGCGACCCCGAAGTCATCAGCGCCGATGCGCCGAAAACCATCGCCGCGATCGAGGCCGTGATGGCCGCGGCGCGAGCGACACACGCCGTGCGCAAATAAGGATTCAGCGATGTTGTTGTCCGTCAGATTGTGCTTATCCGCAGCCGCTGAAAATTTCCGCTGGTCGCAGCGGTCGCGCTTCCACAGCTCAATGCATGGCATGATTTTCACGCTCGGATTTCTCGCGATGCCATCGGCGCACGCGGTTGCCACGCAGCCGGTGCATTACGGCTTGTTCGGTGACGTGCATGTCGCAATGCCGACCGGAAACGTCAAACGCAGTGTCATGCTGATCTCCGATCGCGACGGCTGGAGTGCGCGCAGCGAAGCGCTCGCGCAGGCACTCAGCGGCGATGGCGCCCTCGTGATGGGCATCGATCTGCCGGTCTATCTGAAGCAGCTCTATTCGATCAAGAACAAATGCGCGTATCCGTCCGGGCACTTCGAGGAACTCAGCGACTGGATGCAGCGGCATCAGGGCTTGGCCAATTTCACCAATCCGTTGCTGGTCGGCGATGGCGCCGGCGCGACGTTTGCCTATGCGGTCGCAGCACAGGCGCCGGCCGGTACATTTAGCGGCCTCGCCACACTCGGTTGGGATAGCGATTTTCTCGCGCAACGTTCGATCTGCGTCGGTGATGCCGGAGCGATGACCAAAGCCGACGGCGCGCACGGCTGGCGCATCGTACCGGTCAAGAAATTGCCACCGCCGTGGTTGCCACAGCCCTACGCGCCGGGTGCGCGCGCGACCGGCATCCGCGAAAAAAACGGCGAGACTTTTTCGGCGTTGTCGCGCTTCCGGCATGGCACGACCGCCGTATCGCCAAAGGCCGCTGCGGAACTGTTTGCGATGCAGGTCGCGGCGTGGCAAGACAAACATACTGCGGCGGTGGTATTGCCCGACGACGTCGCCGATCTGCCGCTGGTCGAGGTGCCGCATCAAGGCAATTTCGCCGGGCGGGTCGCGATTATTTTATCCGGCGATGGCGGCTGGGCCGGTCTCGATATCGCCGTCGCCGATCAAATGGCGCAGCGTGGCACCGATGTGATCGGCCTGAGCACGATCAAGTTTTTCTGGCACACGCGCAAACCCGAGGACGCCGCCGACGCGTTGACGCGTATCGTCCAGCATTACGGCGAAACGCGACCCGGCGCGGATTTTGTCGTGATCGGCTATTCGTTCGGCGCGAGCTTGGCGCCGGTGGTGATCAATCGCACGCCGTTGGAAATCCAGAATCGCATCAGCGCACAAGTGCTGATTTCGCCCGATCCGGAAGCGGTGTTCGAGGTCAAGGTCGGCGACTGGTTCGGCGGCTCGCATCACGATGGTGCGATCCCGCTGGCGCCCGAAATCGCCAAGAGCAAAGTGCGCGTGATCTGCGTGCGCGGCAAGGAAGAAGGCGCCGATTCGTTCTGCGCACAACTCGCCGGCAAGCCGCGCGTGAGCATTCTCGAATTGCCCGGCGGACACCATTACGATGGCGATTACGACGGCCTGGGTCTCGCGATATTCAACGCCTTGAAATAATTCGGCGCGCCGAACGGCATTGCGAAAAACTGCTCAGGATTTTTTCAGGCGCAGCCAACGCGGATAACCGCCATCGACCAGGGCGGCGATGTCGATCAGCAAACTCGGCACCCACACGCCGCGCGGATATGCCAGATACGCGCCGACCCATTGCGGTGCGAATTTTTCCTTGTAACGACGCAGGCCCTGATAGTTGTAGAGCTTGTTGCCGTACTGGAAAGCGAGCGCGGCGAGGCGCTCGTTGATGCGCGCATACGGGTTGTCGCCGACGCGCGACAACGGCGCCATGCCGAGGCTGAACTGCTCGTAGCCCTGATCCTTGGCCCACTGCATGACGCGCGCGAACAGGAAATCCATCGTGCCGCGCGGCGCGCTGGCGACATGGCGCATGAGGTCGACGCTGGCGGTGCCGTTCGGGCCGTACGGTCGCGACACGTTGGCGAACGCGATCAATTCTCCGGCGCGGCGCACCAGCGCAAGCGGACTCCAGTTCAGGTAATCGACCTTGAAATGACCGAGCGAAAAACTTTTTTCGCGCGCGCCTTTTTCGCTGAGCCACGCGTCGGAAACACGCTTGACCTCGGCCAGCAGGGTTGCATCGAACGGCCCTTCCAGCATCTCGAAGCTGAGTTGTTCCTTGGTCGAACGATTCACCGCTTGGCGCAGGTCTTCCCAGCGTTTGCCGACGAGGGTGAATTCTTCCAGCCGCACGAGTGCGAGTTCGCCGAGCTTGAACAAATCAAAACCAAGATCGTGGTAACGGAACAAGTCCGGTTCCAGCACTTCGTAAAATACCGGCACGCGATCCTGACTATCGGCGTATTTGCGGAAATCGAGGATCGCCCGCGTGATGCCTTCTTCCGGCCCACACGGCGAACCGAGTGCGACCAGGCGATCGCGTACCGCGCCGTAAGCGACGATCGAATGATGATCGCGCGGCGAAAACAAATGTTTGTCGCCGACGAAACTCAGATGCGCGAATTCGCCGCCACCGTAGGTTTGATAAATCTCGCGCGCGTGTTCGAGTTCGCTCTGGGTCGGCAGCGCGAGCTTGGGCCGCTTCACTGCAAAAGCCTGCCAGATCGTGTAGATCACCACGCCGAGCAGTGCCGCCGCCGCACCGCGCGCCATGCGCGAACTGTGTTCGCCGAAACCGAAATAGAACATGTCGAAACTGTCGTCGCCGAGCACCGCGAGCACGCCGAGGGCGAAGAACACCAGCACGCACAGGATCAGGCCGCTGTACCAGCCGAGCGTGGTGGCCGAAGTCAGGCTCATCGCACGATGGGTGAACGAACGCTTGCGTGTGCGTAGCAGTCCGGCCACGGCGAGCAAGAACAGCGCTTCGCCGAAATGCAGACCTTTGGTGATCGCGAGCACCGAGTTGATCAAAAGCAGCCATTGCGTGAGTCGATACGCCACGCGCAGGCGCCCGTCGATACCCCGCGCGAGACCGAGCAACAGCACGCCGGACAAGATGCTGAACCACGCCGAGCTTTCGACCGCGACCATCGGCAAATTTTCGCGCACGAGCTCGATATGTTCGTGCACCGACGGCAACGCCGCCGATACCAGCTGCATCGCGCCGGCGCCGAACGTCAGCACCGCGAGCAGGCGCATGCCGAGATCGGCGAACAGGCTCGCTGGTAATCCGATCACGCCGAATAACGGATGTTCGCGCAGGCGCTCGGCGAGTCGCGACAGTCCCGGAATACGCCGCGCCAGCATGCCTGAGCCGAGGTACAAACCGCACAGTAGTGGCAACAGGTAATACGCGATGCGGAACAGAATCAAACCCGACAACACCGATGGCTGGTCGTAGCCGGCTTCGCTCAGCGCCACCAGCATCAGGCCGTCGAATACGCCGAGTCCGCCCGGAATCATGCTGGCCAGACCGAGTACCGCGGCACCAGTGAAGGCACTCAACAGAAGGCCGGGTTTGACGTGCGCATCGCACAGATACAAACACGCGTACAACACCGCGGCGGCGAGCAGCCAGTCGAGAAAGGACACCAACGTGAGCTGGATCTTCAGCCGCAGCGGCGGCAGAACCTGATCGTTCGGCAGCCAGCGCATCAAGGTGCGGCGCGTGGTGAGGAAAAAATACAGCGGCAGATACAGCGCGACCCCGGTCAGCACGATAATCGCGATCAAACGCTGGAATTCGCTACCGGTGATCGGCAGATAACTGGTGGCCAAAGTGATGATGACCATCAGGCTGAGACCCAGCCAGAGCGTGAGCACCTGCATGCCGATCAATGCCGCGGTGCGGCTGAGATCGATACGCAGCGAGTTCAATCCGAGCAGGCGCACGCCAGAGCCGACCGCGCCGGACAGGTTCAGCGTATTCGCCATGCTGTTGGCGACAAACGCCAAACGCATGACTTCGCGCGTGGATATTTTCAGGCCGAGCCAGCGCGCGATCAGCAGATCGACCAGGCCGGTGATGGTGACGCCGAACAGCGCGAGCGCGGCGATGCCGAGTGCAGGCAGTGTCGGCACCGCGAGCAAAGTGCTCTGCATGTTGACGCGATCGAAGCTGTCGAACTCGTGCCACACCAGCCACGCCGTAAGCACGAGAAACCCGCACGGCACCAGCCAGCGCAAACGCGCGAGCAGGCCGCGGGTGGCGGGCTCGTGCGCGGCGGCGACAGGTTCGGTTTGAGGTTCAGTCATGAGGTTGTGAGTGAAGATTCAAGACGCATCTTCTCGTCAGGCCGATCAATCCCTGCCACAGAATTACTGCTGCGATATGATGTATCAGTGCGGCAATGTTTCAAGGTTTCTTGTCGGGCGTGTTCGGCAGGCGGACAAATTCGAGCGTGCTTTTGCCGGGTTGCTGGCCGAGATCGAGTTGCATGCGATACCACTTGTCCTCGTGCGCAAAATTCGCCTTGGCGGTGATGCTTGTGCTGCCGGGCGTGCTCGTACAGGCAATTTCCGACAACGTGATTTCGGCGTGGTCGGCATTGATTTCTGCCAGCGCGGCGGTGTCGATGGCGTGGGTATCCGAGTTCTGGAAATCGTAATTGCTCATCCATTGCACATACAAATACGATTGCGCGAATTGATACGCTTCGACGATGCGAAAAAACCCGTGCAAGTTCTCGTGGTGCCAGTTTCCGCATGAGACGACATGACGGATCTGGCTCGGATGCTTGTCGAAAAAATACGCAAAATCCGGTTCCACGGCGTGCGCCGCGAACGTCGCGGCGAGACCCGCCAGCAACGTGGTAATACGAAAAAACATTGCAAAATCCCCTGATGACGCACTCTTGCAGCCACTATCATGCCTGAAATCGCTGCGAAAGGCTGCGCAGCGAGCCGGAAATCCGGGGCTGCGACTGGCCTCAGGCTTGGTCGGCGGATTTTATCGGGGTAGCGGCGACCTGATCGCGCGAATGCACTTCGTACCACATCGCATTCAGGATCGCGAAAGCGCAAGCGAGGCCGATGCCGAGGATCCAGGTGAAATACCACATGAGCGAAACTCCTAGTGAATCGAATGCGAGGCGCGAATATGCGCGAGCGTCACGCGCCCGCGCAACACGCGATAGACCCAGGTTGTGTAAGCCAGCACGATCGGCAACAGCAGCACCACGCAGATCAGCATGTTCGACAGCGTGGCCTGACTGGAAGAGGCATCCCACACCGTCAGGCTGCTGCGCGGATCGATGCTGGACGGAATCAGGAACGGAAACAATGCGCAGCCGGCGCTGAAAATCGTGCCGGCGACGACCACGCCGCTGGCGATGAACGCGCTGCCGTAACGATGTCTGGCGAGCAGCGCGAGCAATACCAAGGTCGCTGCGATCGCCGTGATCGGCGCGAGCCAGAA
>JAYVTP010000156.1:0-5869 GCA_043788685.1 Pseudolysobacter sp.
GACCGGCTGGTTCGTTGAATCGCTGCTGTCGCAAACCCTGATCGTGCATGTGATCCGCACCGGCAAGATTCCGTTCATCGAAAGCCGCGCGAGTCTGGCGCTGACCATCACCACACTGGCGATCTGCCTGATCGGTGCAGTGCTGCCGTATTCGCCACTCGCGGTGAAGTTCGGTTTCACGCCGCTGCCGGCGCTGTATTGGCTGTTCCTCGGTGCGATTCTGGTCGCCTACATGGCACTGACGCAGTTCGTCAAAGTGCGTCTGATACGACGTTTCGGCATGCTTTGAAATTTCACCGTGACGTTGATCGAATCAGCGTCACGGTTTTTGTGCCACATCCGATGGCTCAATGGCTGCCTGCGGTAGCGGCCGCTGGCCCAGCTTTGCTGGAAAACGGCGGCTTGGCTAGCCACACGATCAAGGTAAGTGCACCGAACACGCAGCCGAGCATGAAGAACAGTTCGTTGAACGAAATCTGGTAACTCTGCTGCGCGATCATCTGGTCGAGCACGAAACCCGCGCGCACCGTACTGCCTTGTCCCAAGGTCGCGATCGCCGCTTGCGAAGTTGGATCGTATACCGTGATTTTTTCCGCGAGTTGGGCGTGATGGAGGATCGCGCGATGCTGCCACATGTAGGTGATCCACGACGCCGAAAAACTCGCGCCGAGCGTGCGCAGAAAAGTAGCGAGTCCGCCGCCGCTGGCGATTTCGTTAGGCTGCAAATCTGACAGCAAAATCTGCAGGATCGGCATGAAGAACAGCGACACGCCGAGCCCTTGCAGCAACTGCACCAAGGCAACATGCTTGAAATCGACATCGAGGTTGAACCCGGCCCGCAACAAGCAGGTCGAGCCCATGATCGCAAACGCCATCATGCCGAGCGCGCGCAGGTCGAATCGCCCGGCGTATTTGCCGACGAAAGGTGTCAGCAGCACCGGCAGAATTCCGATCGGCGCGGTGGCGAATCCCGCCCAGGTCGAGGTGTAGCCGAGATTGCGTTGCAACCATTGTGGCACGAGCAGGCCGATGCCGAAAAATGCGGCGTAAGCGATTACCAGCACCAACGTGCCGGCGGCGAAGTTGCGATGGCGGAACAGGCGCAGGTCGACGATCGGATTCTTGTCGGTGAGTTCCCAGATCAGGAAAATCGCCAGAGAAATCGCCGCGATGATCGCGAGCGTGACAATGAAGGTGGACTGGAACCAGTCTTCGTCGTTGCCCTTGTCGAGCAAAATCTGCAGCGCGCCGACGCCGATGATCAGCGTGATCAGGCCGACATAATCCATCTTCGGCCGTTCGAGAAATACCGGACGTCCGCGCATCTGGCTCGCGACCACGCTGCACGCAAAAATACCGATCGGCACGTTGATGAAAAAGATCCACGGCCAGTTGTAATTGTCGGTGATCCAGCCGCCGAGAATCGGCCCGGCAATCGGCGCGACGACCGTCACCATCGCCAGCAACGCCAGCGCCTGGCCGCGTTTTGCCGCCGGATAAATCGAGATCAGCAAACTCTGCGTGATCGGATACATCGGCCCGGCCACGGCGCCCTGGATGATGCGGAACACAATCAGCATGCTCATGCTTTGCGAGATGCCACACAAAAACGATGCCAGCGTGAACAGCAAGGTCGCCCAGATGAACAGGCGAACTTCGCCGACTCTTCGCGTCAGCCAGCCGGTCAGCGGCAACGCAATCGCGTTGCTGACCGCGAACGAGGTAATGACCCAGGTACTTTGATCCGCGCTCACGCCGAGGTTGCCGGCGATGGTCGGCAAAGACACATTGGCGATCGTCGTGTCGAGCACCTGCATGAACGTGGCAAGCGACAGGCCGAGCGTGGCCAGCGAGAGATTGGGTGGACGAAACGGAGGTGCGCTTGGTGCCGGGGCACTCATGGCCTGGAATCCTTGAAGCGATTTTTATGTTGCGATGATGTGGGCCGCGCCCGACATCGCTCGAATCGAGTCGACACCGGCATGGCCTATCCGAATTTCTCAGCGACGAACAACAGCTTATTCCTCGCTGCAAACAGGCACGTCGCGATCAGCGTTTGCTGTGCTGGCGCGAGTTACCACCGCTGGCATCGGCGCCGACCACCTGCGCCATGTTCTCGCGGATGATGCGATCGACCAGAGCGTCGCCTTCGCTGAGTTGCTGTTTGTAGATATCGGTCGAAAACACCGGCTCGGTGCGCGCCTGTTGCGCCAACACCTGACCGGATTGATCGTGCAGATCCACTTCGGCCGACATCGACAAACCGACGCGCAACGGATACTGCTGCAGCTCTTTCGGATCGATCGTGATACGCACCGCAACACGTTGCACGATCTTGATCCAGTTGCCGGTGGCGTTCTGCGCCGGCAACAGCGAGAACGCGCTGCCGGTGCCGACACCGAGACCGGAAATACGACCGTTGTATTCGACCTCGCTGCCGTACAGATCCGAACGCAGCTTGACCTTCTGGCCGAGGCGCATGTGTTGCAGTTGGGTTTCCTTGAAGTTCGCCGCTACCCATGCCTGGCCAAGTGGCACCACCGCCATCAGCGGCGTACCGGCTTGTACACGTTGGCCGACCTGCGCCGAACGTTTCGCGACATAACCGGTTACTGGCGCGACCAAGGTCGTGCGCACCGTGGCGAGGTACGCTTGGCGCAATGCTGCACTGGCCGACAGCACTTCGGGATGCGAGGCGATCGCGGTATCGTCGATGAGCGCCTTCGAGGTTTCAAGTTGCTGTTTCGATCCGGCCATCGCGCTTTCCGCGCCGGCCAATGCCTCGCGGGCATGCGCCAATTCCTCATTCGAGATCGCGCCACTGCTTGCCAGATTCTTGCGGCGCTGGTAGTCGGCACGCGCCTTGTCGAGCGATACCTGTTTCGCGTTGAGATCGGCTTCGAGGCTACTGACGTTGCTGAACAATCCGCGCACTTGGCGCACCGCGCGAGCCAGATTGGCTTCGGCTTGCGACAGAGCTACGCGCGCATCGCTCGGATCGAATTCGATCAAGGTTTGACCGGCTTTGGCGAGGTCGTTGTCGTCGGCGCCGATGCTGATCACCGTGCCCGCTACCAGCGGCGTAATCTGCACCACGTTGCCGTCAATGTAGGCGTCCTCGGTTTTTTCATACCAGCGCCCGACCATGAAATACCACACGGTCATCGCAACCGCGGCGATCACGCAGACGGCAGCGAGGCCGCGCAGCATCCAGCGTCGCTTGCTGGTATTTTTCGGAGTTTCAGTATTGGCAGAACCGGGATTGGAAGTTTCGTTGCTCATGGACGTGCCTCAGGAAATCGGGGGTGTAATGGCGACTGCATGGATGCAGGAGGTAGAGCAACGCAGGAGCAGTTGCCGAACGGGAATAGGTGCCGGGGCTGCTTCGCTGTCGCTGAATCCACCGCCTAGCGCTTCGATCAATTGCACGGAAATATCGATCTGCTGGCGTTGCAGATCGGCCAGGCCTTGCTCGGCGACCAGCAATGCCTGACGCACGCTGAGCGCTTCGAGATAACTGCCGACGCCATTCTTGTAACGCAACATCGCCAGATCCCACGCCGCCTTGGCGCTGTCATAGGCGCGCTGTTCGGCGGCGAGTTGCTGATCGAACGAATGCAGCTGGGTCAGTCGATTGGCGATCTCATTCAGGGCGCCGACCAAGATCTTGTTGTATTGCGCGACCGCGAGATCGTATTCCGCATCCTTGTTGTCGAGGTTTGCGCGCAGCCGACCGCCATCGAAGATCGGCAGTGAGACCGCCGGCGCGAGTTCACCAAAACGGCTGCCTGCGCTGAGGAATTTGCCGATATCCATCGATGCCAAGCCGGCGGCGATACTCAAGTTCAGGTTTGGATAAAACTGCGTCTGCGCGACCTTGATATCGTGCGTTGCCGCTTCCGCGCGCCAGCGTGCCGCGACCACGTCCGGCCGACGCCCGAGCAGCTCGGCAGGCAGCGTGCTCGGTAACGCCACGACTTCAGGTTTGAGCGGTTGCGGGCGGGCGATGCTGAGGCCGCGATCAGGGCCTTGACCGAGCAAACCGGCCAGCGTTACTTGACTTGACGCGATGCCTAGTTCGGCTTCAGCGAAGCGCTCGTCGGCACTCGCGAGGTAACTTTCGGTCTGGCGCAACTGCAGTTGATTGTCGATACCGGCATCAACGCGCTGGCGTGTGAGATCAAGCAAGGTATTGGTGCGGTCGATCTCGGCCTGCGCCAGATCCTTGCTGATGAACGCGTAACCCAACTGCGAATAAGCGCGCGCGACATTCGCTGACAAGGTCAGCCGTGCGGCTTGTGCATCGACGCTCGCGGCGCGCGCTTGACCGAGCGCGGCTTCCCACGCGGCACGTTTGCCACCCCACAAGTCGAAGCTGTAACTGAAACTCAGCATCGCTTGGTCGACCGTGGAGTAATGGCCGCCGAATGGCTCCGGAATCACTGTCTGCGGAATGCGCACGCCGGTAGTGCCGGCGCTGGCCTTGACGGTCGGCTTGCGCAATGCATCGGTGGCCTGCGCCTGAGCGATGGCTTGGCGCACGCGCGCATCGGCGATCGCGAGATCAGGATTGCCTTGCAGCGCTTCGGCGATCAGGCCATCAAGCGCCGGATCGCCAAGATCCTGCCACCAGTCGCGACGCGGCCAACTGGCGCTGGAAACTTTCAGCGCAGCAAAGGATTTGCTCGCGGCAAGGCTGTTGCTGTCGCGCGGCTGGCCATGCGTGGCAAGGCCTTCCATGCTGGCGCAGCCGGCTAGCGAGAGCGCAATGGCGAGTGAGGAAAAAGCGGATTTCAGATGCATAAGGGCGTCAAATAGTAGCGGGGACTAATCGTTTTCTTGTTGCAGCGTGGCTTGAATCTGTTTCAACGTTTGGGTCAATTTTTCGCGATCTGCGGTACTGATTCCGTGCAAGGCCATCTCCATCACGGTGGCGGTGGAATTTCTCATGCGCCCCCACACTTCGCGCCCGGCTTCGGTAATTTCGATCTGCAGCGCGCGTCGGTCTTGCGCGTGCGGCAGGCGGCGCAGGTAACCTTTCTCGGTCAGACGATCGAGCAGTCGGGTCATCGCGCCGGCATCGTGGCTGATCGAGCGCGCCAGTTCGGTCGCGGTCATCGGCACTTCAGTCGAGAGTTTTTTGATCACCAGGAATTGCGTGAAATTGAGTTCGCTACCTTGTTTGGCGAACTCGTGTTCGAGCCGGTTCATCAAGGCGCTGCGCACGTTGCCGATAAGTTGGCCGAAGCTTTCTTCGCGCGCTGCGGCGTTGTGATGGCTGTTATTGCTTGCATGGTTGGCTGGCATGGCGCATATACTGTACTTGTCGGTATATAATTGTCAAGGCAAATATAGTTAAGGCAAGTAAAGCGATATGGCGCGAGCTGGTTTATGCCACGCGCCGGATTCCCGAACAGGGAAACAGCGCACAGGAATCGTGTGGCAGAGTTTTATCGCGCCGATAAACCGCCGACGCGACGAGATCAACGCAAAACCTGAATCTCGATTTGCGTGTACAGACCGGCTGCCGTCATCGCCGTGATGGTCTGCGCACCCGGTATCGGAAACGTGTGCTCGAACGCCCTGGTGCCGAGGGTTTCGCCTTCGAGTTTGCCGTTGATCAGCCACATTACGCGGGTGTTCGCGCCGATCGCGCGCAGGCTTAGCGCGGCGGGTTTGTCGCTAGCCGGCACGCGCGCGATGGCGGCGTTTGGCGTGACGCCTTCGATGCGCAGACTATTGCTGCCATCCAACGCATCGGCGGCGCAGCCGGTCGCGAGTGCGGGCAAGCTCGCCTGCTGGCGTTGCGCGCGAGTCAGCCACGGATAAGCGAGCGCCGGCCAGCGGGCGATCTGCGCGTTTTTTTCCT
>JAYVTP010000157.1:0-1947 GCA_043788685.1 Pseudolysobacter sp.
TTTCACGCCCAACTGTTCGACGACGATCTTCTTGACGCGATCTTCTATGCTGCTCATAAGTGCAAAACCTCCCGAGGGAAAAACAGAAATACCAAATTCACGACTTGCGGATTGTAGTGGAAGCCCAACGCAACTGCTACCAGTGGCTGGCGATCCGCCGACTCTCAGAACCTATCATGCCATGTACATGCCGCCGTTCACATGCAGCGTTTCGCCAGTGATGTAGGCCGCGGCGGGCGACGCCAGAAAACTCACGGCCTTGGCGATATCCACCGGCGCGCCGAGGCGGCCGAGCGCAATCTGATTGAGCAGCGCATTCTTTTGTTCGTCCGGCAAACCCTTGGTCATGTCGGTATCGATGAATCCCGGCGCCACCACGTTCACGGTAATGCCGCGACTGCCGATTTCGCGCGCGAGTGATTTCGAGAACGCGATGATGCCAGCCTTGGCCGCAGCGTAATTCGACTGCCCGGGATTTCCGGTTAGCCCGATCACCGAAGCAATACTGATGATGCGACCCTTGCGCGCTTTCATCATGCCGCGCATCACCGCCTTGCTGGTGCGATACACCGATGTGAGATTGGTATCGAGGATCGCCTGCCAGTCGTCGTCTTTCATGCGCATGAGCAGCTGATCGCGCGTGATGCCGGCGTTGTTGACGAGAATGCTGACGGCACCGAATTCCTTGGCGATGGCGTCGATCAGATCTTCGACTGCAGCGCCGTCGGTGACATTCAGCGCGCGCCCGATGCCACTGTGTGCCGCGAGTTTTTCGCTGATCGCCGCGGCGCCGGATTCGGTCGTCGCGGTGCCGATGACTTTTGCGCCGAGCGCAGCGAGTTCTTCGGCAATCGCCGCGCCGATACCGCGACTGGCGCCCGTTACCAAGGCGATTTCACCGTGCAGAATGGCTGTCATGGGGGTTCCTTTGCCAATGTTTTTTGCTTGGATTGAGCAACGCGAAACTAAGCAACGCAGATTTTATTGCGCAAGATCAAGCAGCGCTTGCTGCAGATCCGACGGTGCGCCAATGGCGCGACTCTCCAGCGCTTTGCTGATGCGTTTGTTCAAGCCACTGAGAACCTTACCCGGACCGCATTCGAGCAGTCTGGTGGCGCCATTCGTTTCGAGTGCGAGCACGCATTCGGTCCAGCGCACCGGCATGTACAACTGGCGCACCAGCGCAGCCTGGATTTCGTCGATGGATTCAAAGCTGCGTGCGTCGGCATTCTGGATCACCGGAATTTTCGGCAGCTGCCACGTCAGTGTTTTCATGTGTACGGCGAGTTGTTCGGCGGCGCCCTGCATCAATGCGCAATGCGACGGCACGCTCACCGGCAGCTTGATCGCCTTGCGCACACCGAGTTCGGCGAGTTTGGCCAAAGCGCGATCCACCGCTTCGGCATGGCCGGCGATCACCGTCTGTCCCGGAGAATTGAAGTTCGCCGGCGAAACGATTTGTGTGCCTGCCACTTCGAGACACACCGCCGCGATCTGCGCATCTTCGGCGCCGAGGATCGCCGCCATCGCGCCAACACCTTGCGGCACGGCATTCTGCATCAGGCGTCCACGTTCGGCGACGAGTGCGGCGGCATCGGCCAAGGTCAGCACTTCGGCGCAGACCAATGCGCTGTATTCGCCGAGGCTGTGTCCGGCGAGTTGCGCCGGCAGCGGACCGCGCGCTTCCTGCCATACTCGCCACACCGCCACGCTCGCCGCGAGCAATGCGGGCTGGGTATTTTCGGTGCGATTGAGTTCAACCTCGGGGCCTTGCTGGCTGAGTTCCCACAGATCACGGCCGAGATATTGCGAGGCCTCGTCGAAGGTGCTGTTGACGGACGGATAAGCCGCCGCAAGCTCGGCCAGCATGCCGACCGATTGCGAACCCTGACCGGGGAAAACGAAGGCGAGATTATTCATGCCGAATTATTCATGCCGGTTGATCGC
>JAYVTP010000158.1:0-2071 GCA_043788685.1 Pseudolysobacter sp.
GCGCCAGCGCTGAGTCTGAGCATTACCAAACCGCGTATTACGCAACATGCGAACAAGGAAGGCAGAGCCTACTAATTCACGCAACGGAATCGGAACGCCATGAGCACTACGCGTAAAATCATTGCTGCAACAGCCCTCGCTGCCATAGTCGTTGGCGGCAGTTTCGCCACGCTTTACTGGCAGACGCAGCGCGTCAACGAGTATGGCAATGTGCAGTTGCTGGATACCGCCGTGTCGGTGCAGGCGGTGCTGCAATCACAGCGCCAGCACGGTCAGGAATGGGAAACCGCGACGATCGCCCGTGATCCAGGATTCGTCAATTACATCGCGCAGGCGCTTGCGGCCGGAGCCGCCGTCGGCGCGCGCATCGACAGCGCCTCGATTCGCGATCAGCTCGATGAACGCCGTGCCGAATCGTATCTGACCACGGTTTCGTTGCTCGATCCAAGCGGCCACACGTTGGTGGCGAGCGGCAATATCGATCTGGAGCAACGCGACTACTCGGCGACGCCGCTGGTCAAGGATGTGCTGGCGAAACACAGCCAGAGCACTGCGCTGTGGGCCGACAAACAGAAGCTGCTGCTCGTGACAGTGGCGCCGGTGATGCGCGGCACGGAAATTCAGGCGCTGCTGATGAGCCAGGAGCCGATCACCAAAACTTTTGTCGATGCACTCGGCAAAACTTCGCACGCCGATGTGGCGATGATTTTACGTGACGGTGAAACTTTGCAACTAGTGGTATCCACGCTGAATTCGCATGACGCGATGCAGTTGCAGGGCGCGATCGCGACCGCACCGACCACGCTGTTGCAAAGCATTGCGAGTCCGGCCAACAGTGCTGCGCTGATGTCGCTCGACTTCGGCGATCACACCGTCGCGGCACGCGCGTCGGCAATGTTCAACAATCCGAATATTGCAATGGTGGTGGTACTGGTGCCGTTGGATCGCATCAATGCCATGAACGACGCACTGCGCCTGCCGATCATCGGCGTCGGTATTGCCGTGCTGCTATTGCTGGCCTTGCTCGGCGTGCTGTTGTGGATGAGTTTCATGCGGCCACTGGCGAAACTGGCGAAACTTACCGAGCGCGCTGCCTTCGGCGATCACGAAATGTTGCCGCCGCAGCGCAATCCGCATTTCGCGCGCATCAGCAGCTCGGTCAATCATCTGATCAAGGAAATGCTCGGACGCCGGCGCAAAACCGAATGGCATTGAGCACGATTTACTGGTAGCGAAATTTTTCGATTAAAGTTTTCAGGGGGGAAGTCATGTCGATTTTTTGCAAAAAACGCGAGACGCTGGCCGCGGCGCTGGCTGCCATATTTATTTCCGCAACGTTATCGCCGACCGTGGTCAATGCGCAAGAAGCCACGCCTGCCGCAGTAACTGCCGATGCGTCGCCCGATACACCGGATCAAACCGGCAAGACCGGCAGTGACAAATTATTGTTGACCGGCGGTGTCAGTCAGCTCGAAGGTGCCGCCGGTGGCGGACTCACGCCGTGGGCAGTGATCGGCGGTTATGGCACACGTGACCAAATTGGCGCGAACGCGTTCTACACCCACGTCGGTGTCGGCGATTATCACCTCAACGATATCGGCGTGCTGGTTGGATTTTTCAATCGTGTCGAGTTGTCGTTCGCGCAACAACGTTTCGACACCGAGAACGTCGGCGCGGCGCTCGGCCTCGGACGCGGATTCACCTTTCGCCAGAATATCGTCGGGCTGAAAGTGAAGGTGGCCGGCGATGCGGTGCTGGAACAGGACTCGTGGCTGCCGCAGATTTCGGTCGGCGCGCAGTTCAAGAAAAACGATCAGGAAGCGGTGCTTCACGCGATCGGCGCGAAAGACGATCAAGGCACCGATTTCTATATCAGCGCGACCAAGTTGTATCTCGGCCAGAGCATCTTGTTGAACGGCACCTTGCGTTTTACCAAGGCCAACCAGATCGGCATTCTCGGTTTCGGCGGCGACAAGAACGATAGCTACAAACCCGAGTTCGAAGGCTCGATCGCGTATCTGCTGAGTCGCAATGTCGCGCTCGGTGCGGAATACCGCATGAAACCGAGCAA
>JAYVTP010000159.1:0-8081 GCA_043788685.1 Pseudolysobacter sp.
CGCGCCAACCAGCGCTGGTCGCTCAGCGCGCTGACCTTGCCGCATCCGATCGTGCGCATCGTGCTGGCCGAGCAGCTCTATCGCGCCGTCAGCCAGCTCGGCAATCATCCGTACCATCGCGGCGGCTAAACACGCCGTTTTGCACGTGCCGTGAGTCGCCTCCGTATCCCGACATATGTCGTCACCCGAGCGAAGGCCGGGATCCATTTTGATTTGTCACTTCAGGCGATATGTCGTGGCCAGTAGAGCAAGGTCAAAATGGATCCCGGCCTGCGCTGGGATGACGGACAAAAAGTGTCGCGTTCTCGCCGCTGAATTCCGTGCCGGCCGATGCCAGACCACAGGCTTCGTCGTTGCAGGGTTTCCACCTGTTGCGCTGGGCGCAGTCCGGGCTGGTGTTATGGGTGATTTCGGATGCGAGCGAAAGCACCTTGCAGGGTTTTGCTCAGGCGTTCAAGCAGACCGCGCCCTGAGTCTTGCGGTTAATCCGAAAAGATTTCCGCATGCTATTTTATTGGCCTTGATTCAGCTCGGCGGATTCGGAAACCATGCTTTATCTCGCTTCGCAATCGCCGCGTCGGCGCCAGTTGCTAGAACAACTTGGCATGTCGTTCAATGTGCTTGATGTCGATGTGCCAGAAGTTCGCGCCGTCGGCGAACCAGCGCAAGATTACATCAGCCGTGTCGCGCGCGAGAAAGCCGGCGCGGGCCTGCTGCAGGTGATCGGCAATGCCAGCGCGCGCGTGCTCGGTGCGGATACCGAAGTCGTGCTCGGCGATCGCGTGTTCGGCAAACCGAATGATGCGGCG
Source organism: Pseudolysobacter sp. (assembly GCA_043788685.1). Taxonomy (GTDB): domain Bacteria; phylum Pseudomonadota; class Gammaproteobacteria; order Xanthomonadales; family Rhodanobacteraceae; genus Pseudolysobacter. The sequence continues at coordinate 810 of JAYVTP010000159.1, forward strand.
CAGGCCAGCGCAATGTTGAGCGAACTGTCTGGACGCACGCATCACGCCGTCACCGCAGTGTGGCTGGTCGATGGTGGCCGTGAGGCCCGCGCAATCAGTGTCTCCGAAGTTACATTTGCCGATCTCGATGAGGCCGCCATCGCCGCCTACGTCGCCACGGGCGAGCCGTTTGGCCGCGCCGGCGGCTACGCAATCCAGGGCCAGGCGGGTGCGTTCGTGCGCCATCTGAGCGGCAGTTATTCGGGCGTGATGGGTCTGCCGTTGTATGAGACAGCACGCTTGCTGCGCGAGTTTTAATCGGCGTCCAGCTACACCGCCGAGTCCAGTAATTCCGCGGCATTCGACAAGTTCAGCCAGTCCCGGCTATAAACCTTCCATTGAAGCTTTATTGATGGCGAATCGTGTCTGAGGAAATCCTGATCAACGTCACCCCGCGCGAGACGCGCGTCGCGGTGGTCGAAAACGGCATGCTGCAGGAAATGCATGTCGAACGTGCGCTGAAACGCGGTTATGTCGGCAACGTCTACAAAGGTCGCGTGTCACGCGTGATGCCCGGGATGCAGGCGGCGTTTGTCGAAATCGGCCTCGGTCGCGCGGCGTTTTTGCACGCCTCGGATATTTTCCGCGCGCCGACCGCGCTGCCGGTCGAAGGCGTCGAAAACGGCTCGTCCGCGACACCGGTGCCGCCGATCAATGAGCTGCTGCACGAAGGCCAGGAAGTGGTCGTGCAGGTGGTCAAGGACCCGATCGGCAGCAAGGGCGCGCGGCTCACCGCGCACCTGTCGATCCCGTCGCGTTATCTGGTGCTGCTGCCCTATAGCAAGGTGCTCGGCGTATCGGTGCGCATCGAGGACGAAACCGAACGTGCGCGGCTCAAGGAAATGCTGGTCGCGCTCGCCGCCGACGGCGGCATCGGTTACATCGTGCGCACCAATGCCGAGGGCCAGACCAGCGAAGCCTTGGCCGAGGACATCGATTATCTCGGCAAGCTGTGGATCGCCTTGCGCGAAAACATCCAGCGTACTCAGGTCGGTCAGTGCATCTATGAAGATCTGGCATTGCCGCTGCGCGCATTGCGCGACCTGATGCGCAGGGACGTCGAAAAAGTGCGCGTCGATTCGCACGAAACCTACGACAAAACCATCCGGTTTGCACAACAGTTCATGCCCGAGCTGGTCGATCGCATCGAGCATTATCCGGGCGAGCGGCCCATTTTTGATCTGTACGGCGTCGAGGACGAAATCCAGCGTGCATTGAAGAAGGATGTACCGTTGAAATCCGGCGGCTACCTGATTATCGACCAGACCGAGGCGATGACTACGGTCGATGTGAATACAGGCGCGTTTCTCGGCCATCGCAATCTTGAGGAAACCGTCTACAAGACCAATCTCGAAGCTGCGCAATCGACCGCGCGGCAACTGCGCCTGCGCAATCTCGGCGGCATCATCATCATCGATTTTATCGACATGATCGACGAAGAGCACAAGCGCCAAGTCTTGCGCATGCTCGAAAAATCTTTGCTGCGCGATCACGCCAAAACCACCGTATACGACATCTCGCCGCTCGGCCTGGTCGAGATGACGCGCAAGCGCACCACCGAAAGTCTGGAGCGGCAACTGTGCGAGCCATGCCCGACCTGCAACGGTCGCGGCAGCCTCAAGACCTCGGAAACTGTGACCTACGAAATCTTCCGCGAGATCACGCGCGCGGTGCGCCAGTTCGAAGCTGTCACGCTGCTCGTGCTGGCCTCGACCAAGGTCGTCAGCAAGATTCTCGAAGAGGAATCCGCCGCGGTCGCCGAGCTCGAGGAGTTCATCGGCAAAACGATTCGTTTCCAGCCCGAAGAAAATTATTCGCAGGAGCAATACGATGTGGTGCTGCTGTAGTTTTCGCGGCAGCGTGTGTTGCGGCGGGATGATCGTGTGCAGAGAAATTCGATGACGCCGTGGCGTCGGCGTTTACGTCGCCTGCGCCTGTGGCTCGTGCGCTTGCTCGCGCTGGCGCTGATTGCGATGGCATTGGTGATGGGGCTCGGCCAACTGGCCTTGCCGTGGGTGATCAGCCATCCCGAAAAAGTCACGGCGTTTCTCAGCGATAAACTGCATCGCCCGATCAGCATCGACAAAATCGAGGGCATCTGGGAGCGCAGTGGCCCGGTGCTGACCTTGCACGGTTTGCATCTCGGTGCGGCCGATGCGAGCCAGCAGGCGATGCTGATTCCGCAGGCCGAAATCGCGCTGAATTTTTTCGCGTGGATGCACAAGAACCAACGTTGGAACGAGTTCCGTCTGAGCGGCCTGGATCTGGTGCTCAGTCACGATGCGCCGGACGGCTCGTGGCGCATCCACGGTTTTGGCGCCGACAATAGCGACCAGCAGGACGACGGTGATAATCCGCTGTTCCAGCTCGGCTCGCTGGTGCTGCGCGACCTGCATCTGCGCGTGGACGACACGCCGGATCAGCGCCAGTTGCAGTTCGGCATTGCGGAGCTGCGCCTGATAAACCAGGGCAGCGCGCATCGAATGCTGGCGCATGTGCAATGTCTTGAAACGCAATCGCCACCGATGGCGCTGGTGGCCGAATACGATACCGATACGCGCAACGGCCGGCTTTATCTCGGTGCGAGTCAGCTCGACCTGGCGGGTTTGCTGCGGCTGTTTCCGGTGCGTGGTTTGGCGCTCGCGAGCGGCGGCGGCGATGCGCAGTTCTGGGTCGACTGGCGCGCTGGTGCGCTCGATGCGGTGCGCGCCGAAATCGATCTGCGCAAACTGGTGTTGCAGACCACCGCGCCGATCGATGCCGGCAGCGTCGGTGACATCGTGCCGCGGATCGGTCTTGATCGTTTCGCGTTCGGCGCGCGCCTGCAGCGCAATGCGTCGGGTTGGCGTGCCGACGTCGCGGACCTGCGCATGGACCGCGACGGCCAGGCCGGTATGCCCGGAGGTTTCAGTATTGAGCAGCGCAAAACGCCGGTGCAGCTGATAGCGACGCAGTTGCCGGAAGGTTTGCTGCTATCGCCGCTCGACGAAACCGCCGACAAGATGGTGCTGGCCGGGGCCGACGACAACGGCGCTAGCATGACCAATGCCACTGTCGAATATGTCGGCTCGGCCAGCGATCTGGATCTGAGCGCACTCGCCAGTTTGTCCATGCTCAGCGATGCGTTTCCAGCGGGGTTGCGGCAATGGTTGTACAACGCCAGTCCGCATGGCGTCGCGCACAATCTAAGCCTGCGTTATCACGACGGCCACGATTACGATGTCGCCGCGAATATCGGCAGTGTGGCGTGGATGCCGGTCGGCAAACTTCCGGGTGTGGAAGGTTTGAACTTCGAAGCGCTGGCTGACGCGCAGGCGCTGAGCATCAGCTTGCCGACGCATACGCCGCTGCGTTTGCCAATGCCGCAGGTGTTCCGCTCGACCATCGAGCTGGCTGAATTCAGCGGCAAGATCGCAGCGTATCGCATCGATAAGGCATGGCGCATCGAATCTCCCGGCGTGCAGTTCGAAGGCCAGCCAGTGGCGCCGCTTGGATACGGCGGCGAGTTGCGCGGCAGCATCGATCTTAATGTCGATGGCTCGCGGCCGTTCATGGACATCTACACCGCGATCACGCACGCCGACATGCTCGCGATGCATCCGTTCTGGCCATACAACAACATGCCAAAACAAGGCGTGGCATGGCTCGATCGTGGCCTCGCCGGCGGTCGCCTGAGCGGGCGCGCCGCATTTCGCGGCAACCTCGGCGACTGGCCGTTCCGCAATCAACTGGGACAGTTCAGCGCGCATGTCGAGCTTGAAGATGCGATCCTTGATTACAACCCGGAGTGGCCGCGCGTAGAACATCTGCGTGCCAGTGCGGATTTCCTGAATACCAGTTTGCATGTCGTCACGACTGCGGGTCAGACGCTAGGCAATACGCTGACCGGTGGCAGCGCCGACATTGCGGATTTCGCACACGCCATCATCGAGCTGCAGCTCGCAGGTGAAGGCAGCGCTAAAAACCTGCTGGATTTTCTGCATGCCAGCCCGATCGGCAAACGTTATGCCGAGCAACTGCGCGGCGTGGATATTTCCGGCGCCGGCAAACTTGCGCTGCAGTTGCATCTGCCGCTGGGCAACGACCAAGGTACGCTGAAGCTCGACGGCGGCGTCGACATGACCGATGCGGATCTGACCGCGAGCGGTCCGAACCTGCGTCTGACCCAGGCTAATGGCAAGGTGGTTTTCAGCGAGCGCGGTTTCGGCATCGACGACATGGCGGTGCGCTACGAAGACCAACCTGCGCGTTTTGCGTTGCGCGTCGGCAGCGCCTACATGCGCGATCCGCAGCATCAGGCTGAAGCCAGCCTGCGCGGCATATTGCCCGCGGCGATCCTGCTCAAACGCGTGTCGGTACTGTTGCCGTATCAGAAATTCATCGCCGGCAGCGCCGACTGGACGGTCGATTACAGCGTCGATGACAACCACGGCAAGGGCGATTCCGTGCAACGCCTGATCGTCAGTTCCGATTTGAAAGGTGTTGCGATTAGCTTGCCTGCGCCGATGCACAAGGACAGCAACGAAGTGCAACCGTTGCGCGTAGTTGTGCCACTGCCGATCGAGGGCGGCGAACTGCAGGCGCGGCTCGGCGACATTGCACAGATGCGCGCGCGACTGGAAAAAGGTGCGACGCCGTTCGCCGGTCATCTTGCGTTTGGTGCCGGTATGCCGAATGCCTTGCCGACGCGCGGCCTGCGTGTCAGCGGCGGCGTGGTCGAGGCGGATATCAGCGGCTGGATGGATTTTGTCGTCGGCAACAGCAGCAGTGGCAGCGGCAGCTTTATCGAGAGCGTCGATCTGCGCGTCGCGCAGCTGACGTTTTTCGGTCGCGCGTTTCCCGATACCTCGTTCAAGCTCGGTTTCAGCCCCGACGAAAGCACGATCAATCTGAGCGGAACGCAAGTCGAGGGCACCGTGCATATTCCTGCCGCCGATCTGCTCAAGCGTGGCGTCACTGCCGAGCTCGCGCGTTTGTACATGCCGTCCGACAACGACGATACGCCGCCCGCAGCCGATGCAAATGCACCCGCCGCAGCTGATAGCGATACTTTGGCAGGCGTCAATCCTGCGGTCATTCCGCCGCTGCATATCTCGGTCGGCGATTTGCATCTCGGTCATGCCAGCTTCGGCGCGGCGCGCGTCGAAAGTTATCCGATCGAAGGTGGCATGCATCTGGAGCAGGTGCAGAGCGATTCGCCGAACATCGACATGAGCGCGCGCGGCGACTGGCTCGGCAAGGGCGGCAAGGATCATTCGACGTTTTCGATTCATTTCACCGCAAAAAACCTCGGCCACATGCTCGATGCGCTCGGTTACGCAGGTGTGATCGACGGTGGTGAAACCGTGGTCGGCATCGAGGCGAGCTGGCCTGGTGCGCCGTCGAGTTTTGCGCTCGCCAAACTCGACGGCAGTTTGAATCTGTCGGTCGCGGACGGTCGTATTCTCGAAGTCGATCCGGGCGCCGGGCGTATCATTGGTTTGGTCGGCATCACCGAAATTCCACGCCGACTGGCTTTGGATTTCAGTGACTTTTTCAAATCCGGACTCGCGTTCAATTCGATCAAGGGCAAGTTCGCGCTAGGCAACGGCAATGCCACGACCAACGATCTGCAGATCAAGGGGCCGGCAGCCGATATCGCGATCAGCGGACACACCGACCTGCGCAAGCGCGAATACGACCAGACCATGATCGTCGTGCCGCACCTGAGTAATACCTTGCCGATCGTCGGCGCGATTGCCGGCGGCCCGGTTGGCGCGGCGGCAGGTTTTGTGGTGCAGACCATCCTGCGCAAACCGCTCAACCAGGCTGGCGAAACCACCTATCGCGTAACCGGCAGCTGGGACAAACCGGTCATCGTCACCATCGCCAAGATTGTCAAGCCGCACGGCAAGGATGAGGAAAAAGCTGGAAAAACCAAGTAATACGCGTTTTTTATGGCGATTATGCTCGGCGTGCCGAGCGCGGCATTTGCGCTCGCCCACCTTGTGACTCGCATGCGTGCCCACACCTTGTGCGCTGAACCTGCCCAACCTGCGATAATCCCCGAATGAATTCATTAATAGCGCTTGCCGAAACCCGGCTACTGCGTCCTGGCGGTCTGGCCAGCGGCGATCTCGATCAGGTTTTTTCGCAATTGATGGGCCCGTCTATCGACGCGGCTGATCTGTATTTCCAGCATTCGCGTAGCGAGTCGTGGGTGCTCGAAGACGGCATTGTCAAGGAAGGCAATCACTCGATTGAACAAGGTGTCGGCGTGCGCGCGATGTCCGGCGAAAAAACCGGCTTCGCTTATTCCGACGAGATCGTCTTGCCCGAACTCCTGACCGCAGCGCGCTCGGCGCGTGCGATCGCGCAGGCCGGCAGCAAAGGTGTCGGCAAGCCGCTGGCGATCGGCAACGGCCGTGGTTTGTACCCAGCGATCGATCCGATTGACAGTTTGAGCAACGACGCCAAGATCAGCCTGCTGCGCGAGGTTGATGGCTGGTGCCGCGCCGAAGATCCGCGCGTGACCCAGGTGGTCGTGAGCCTTGCTGCCGCGCTCGATACCGTGCTGATCGCGGCATCGGATGGCACGCTGGCCGCCGACGTGCGCCCGCTCGTTCGTTTGAACGTGCAGGTGATCGTCGAGCAAAACGGGCGTCGCGAGCAGGGCCATTCCGGTGGCGGTGGGCGTTACAGTTACGTCGATCTCCTCGCGAACGGCCGTGCGCATGGCTTTGCGCGTGAGGCGGTGCGTCAGGCTCTCGTGAACCTCGAAGCCATCGATGCGCCGGCTGGCAGCATGACCGTGGTGCTCGGGCCGGGCTGGCCCGGCGTGTTGTTGCACGAAGCGATCGGCCACGGTTTTGAAGGCGACTTCAACCGCAAGGGCACATCGGCATTTGCAGGCATGATGGGCCAGCGCGTGGCGTCTGATCTCGTCACGGTGGTGGATGACGGCACCTTGCCGAACCGGCGCGGTTCGCTGAGTATCGATGATGAAGGCGTGCCGAGCGAATGCACTACGTTGATCGAAAACGGCAAGATGACCGGTTTCATGCAAGACAAGCACAACGCGCGCCTGATGGGCACGCGCTCGACCGGCAACGGCCGCCGTGAATCGTTTGCGCATCTGCCGATGCCGCGCATGACCAACACCTACATGCGACCGGGCCAGAGCGATCCGGGCGAGATTATCGCCTCGGTCAAACGCGGTTTGTACGCGGTGAATTTCGGCGGCGGCCAAGTCGA
>JAYVTP010000160.1:0-3926 GCA_043788685.1 Pseudolysobacter sp.
GGGCGAAAATCCGCGTTGATGGTGTCGGTCAGTTTGATGTGCGGCGGTTCGCTGATCATTGCGCTCACGCCTGGCTACACGAGCATCGGCATCGCCGCAACGTTGCTGCTGGTGTTCGCGCGTTTGCTGCAAGGCTTGAGCGTCGGCGGTGAATACGGCACGTCGGCAACCTATCTCAGCGAGATGGCTGCGCGCGCGCATCGCGGTTTTTATTCGAGCTTCCAGTACGTCACGTTGATCATGGGCCAGTTGCTCGCGCTCGGCGTGTTGATCGTGCTGCAGCAATGGCTGCTGACGCCGCAGCAACTCGATGCCAGGGGCTGGCGAATTCCGTTCGCGATCGGCGCACTGTGCGCAGTGGTCGCCGTTTATTTACGTCGCGCGATGGCCGAAACCGAATCGTTCGAAAAAATGCGTGGCAAGGCGCCGCAGGAAAATCTGCTGCGCATGTTGTTGCGTCATCCGCGCGAGGTGCTGATCGTGCTCGGGCTGACGATGGGTGGCACGGTCGCGTTCTACACCTACAGCATCTACATGCAGAAATTTCTGGTCAACAGCGCCGGCATGAGCAAGGACACCGCTAGCCTGATTTCCGCCGCCACGCTCACCGCATTCATGCTGCTGCAACCGCTGATCGGCGCGCTATCGGATCGCATCGGTCGTCGCCCGCTGCTGATCGGTTTTGGTGTGCTCGGCACTCTGCTGACGGTGCCATTATTGCAGGCGATTGCGGTAGTGCAGTCACCATTCGCCGCGTTCGCGCTGATCATGGCCGCATTGATAATTGTCAGCGGTTACACCTCGATCAACGCGGTGGTGAAGGCGGAATTATTCCCGGTCGAAATTCGCGCGCTCGGCGTCGGCCTGCCGTATGCGCTGGCGGTATCGATCTTCGGCGGCAGCGCGGAATACATCGCGCTGTGGTTCAAGAGCATCGGCCACGAAGAAGGATTCTATTGGTACGTCAGCGGTTGCATCGCGTGCTCGCTGCTGGTGTATGTGTTGATGCGCGATACCAAGCATCACTCGCGGATTGATCGCGAGGAGGATGCCGAAAGCGCCCTGCTATGAGTGGCAGCGCCTACCTAGGGCATCAACATCCGCATCACGCGATTTTATTTACGTTGGCAGTAAAGATATGGCGTACCAAAATCCAGATCCTCGATGTTTAAGCAGACGATATCGTATACTCGAAAAGCCCCGATGTTACTCAGCATGCTGATAACGCGTAAGGAGAAACGCCATGCAACTTTCATCGACCGATCGTGGTTTAGTGCGCCTGTTCATGCTAGGTGTGCTTTCACAATTGGCCGCGAATGCTCAGTTGGCAACGGCCTCGGCAGCACCTTATGTACCGAGATTCGATCATGTAGTTGTAGTCGTGATGTCCGCTCACAGTTATACCGAAATAATCGGAAGCGCCAGTGCCCCCTACATCAATGCACTCGCCACTGAAGGGACAAGCTTCACTGCAGCTTACGCTGAAACGTCTGCACCTAATCAAGCCGACTACCTCGCCTTGTTCTCAGGTTCTACACAAGGTGTAAGCCTCGTCGCTCATTGCCCGAATGCTTTCAATGGCGATAGTCTCGGAAGCCAGTTGCGAAGTACCGGTTTGAGTTTCGTGGGCTACTCCGAAGGCTTGCCGACTGGAGGCGATCAGACCTGCAGCTCAGGCCTCTATACCCGCACGCATGCCCCGTGGGTGGATTTTACGCAACTCACAGCCGGTAGCCTCGCTGCCGCGACGAGCAGGCCACTCAACGAACTCCCAACTGACTTCACCACGCTGCCGACAGTCGCCTTCATCATCCCCAACCTATGCAATGACATGCATGGCAGTTGGCCAACCTGCACGCCCGGCTCAATCGCAACCGGCGACACATGGTTAGCGAACAGCGCCATAGCCGCTTACAAAGTTTGGGCGCTTAGCCACAGCAGTCTGCTGATCGTGACGTGGGATGCAGATGACGGCACCAGCTCGAACCATATTCCGACCCTGTTTGTCGGAGCCGTGGTGAAACCTGGAGCAAACAGCGTGACCACCGATCACTATCGAATTCTGGCAACCTTAGAGACCATGTACGGATTGCCTCTGCTCGGCACAGCGGCGTCCGCCGCACCTATTGTGGATATATGGAACGATCAAATCCTTGCCGACGGCTTTGAAATAAACTGAAATCGATTGCACTGCAAAACCAGAGTCGTTGCAATTTCAAACACCCGCATCCGGCCCGCGATCAAGCGCCAAGCGAATTTCGTCAAGCGCAGCCGGATCATCCAGCGTCGACAGATCGCCGGGATCGCGATCCTCGGCTAGCGCCTGCAGCGAACGACGCAGCAATTTTCCCGAGCGCGTTTTCGGCAAGGCGTTGACGATATAGACGCGCGCCGGTTTTGCCACACCGCCAAGCAGGTCGACCACGCGCTGTTGCATGCCGAGCGCGGCGTCGTGTTTTCCGGCGGCCTCGGTGCTGCCGATTTTCAAGGTCGCGAACACGATCGGCACCTGGCCCTTGAGTTCGTCGCGCACACCGATCACCGCGACTTCGGCGACGCTGGCGTGCGTCGCCACCGACTCTTCGATCTCGCGCGTGCCGAGTCGATGCCCGGCGACGTTGATCACGTCGTCGGTGCGACCGAGGATAAACGTGTAGCCATCTTCGTCGCGGATCGCCCAATCAAGCGAGCTGTACAGCAGCTCCTTGAAGTACGAAAAATAACTGTGCATAAAACGCTCGTCATCGTTCCAGATTGTGCTCATGCAACCGGGCGGCAACGGCGGCACGAAGATCAGCACGCCCTTCTCGCCGGGCGCGGCATCGGCGCCCGTGACCTCGTTGATCACACGTGCATTGAAGCCGAAATTCGGCAGGCCGGGCGAACCGAGTTTGATTTTTTTGAGTTCGAGTCCCGGCAGCAACGTCAAGGTCGGCCAGCCGGTTTCGGTCTGCCAATAATTGTCGATGATTGGTTTGCCGATGCCATCGCCGATCCAGCTCGCGGTCGATTCGTCGAGCGGCTCACCGGCGAGGAACAAATACTTCAGCGCCGACAAATCGTGTTTTTTCAGAAACGCCGCGTCGTGTTTTTTCAGCACGCGAATCGCGGTCGGCGACGAGAACATGCTGCGCACGCGGTACTCAGCGCAAATCTGCCACCAGGTGCCAGCGTCGGGCTGGATCGGCAATCCTTCGTACAGAATGCACGTCGCACCGACGATCAGCGGACCGTAGACATTGTACGAATGCCCGACCGCCCAACCGATGTCCGACGTGGTGAACATGGTCTGGCCCGGGCCGACATCGAACACCGTGCGCATCGACAACGCCATCGCCACCGCATACCCGCCGACATCGCGCTGCACGCCTTTCGGTTTGCCGGTGGTGCCCGACGTGTAGAGCAGGTAACTCGGCGTATTCGATTCGAGCCACGCCACTGCAACTTCGCGACCTTCATGCGACGATTTCAGTGCGTGGTAATCCTCGTCGCGACCGGCGATCGTCGCCAGATCCGGATCGAATCCGCGACTTATGATCAGCACTTTCGGCGGCGCGTTTTTCGCCATCGCACACGCTTCATCGACCATCGGTTTGTAACGAATCACCTTGCCCGCACGCATGCCGGCATCGGCGCAGATCAGCAATTTCGGCTGCGCATCGTCGATGCGCAACGCGAGGTTGTGCGCGGCGAATCCACCGAACACCACCGAATGAATCGCACCGATGCGCGCGCACGCGAGCATCGCGAACACCGCCTCGGCGATGTTCGGCATGTAGATCACGACCCGATCACCCTGCTGCACATCCAGCGTCTGCAGGATCGCCGCGAACGTATTTACCTCGCGATACAAATCTGCATACGTGTAGGTTTTGCGCGTATGAGTTTCAGTCGAAATCGCGATCAGCGCGGCTTGCTCGGCGCGC
>JAYVTP010000161.1:0-2088 GCA_043788685.1 Pseudolysobacter sp.
AAAAAAATTCGCACACAGTACGGCGTTGAGTTCATTCACCGGCACTGGTGGCGGCGCAGGCACCGGGCCGGTAAGCCTGTTCCCGCCGATTACAAAACCAATCAGCGAAGTCAGGCTGCCCAGATCAGGTGCGTTGCCGCTGAGAGCATTGTTCTGGATATCCAGGTTTTGCAATGCCGTGAGGCCGGACAATGAAGGAATAGGGCCACTGAGCTGATTGTCTTCCGCTTGAACAAATTGCAAATTCACAAGCGAGGTCAGCGCGGGAATCGCGCCATGCAGGTGATTCTCTCCCACATCGAAATTCAGCAGTGCGGTGAGTGCCGAAATATCGGGGAGCGTGCCCGACAAATTATTGCCAGCCACGCTGATCTCGGTGACGTGGTCGCCGGCCACATCGCATTCGATTCCATACCACGTGCACTCGTTGGCGCTGGTTTCCCAACCGGTGTTGATCGACCATGAGCTGCCACCGGTATTTGCATACAAGGCATCCAGAACGCTGCGTTCGGCGGGCGGAATCGCTGCTTGCACGGTGCCAATCGCGAATGCGGCGTGTACCGTGGCCAGCACCAAACGTGTTAGAGATTTTACCGCAATAGTATGATTTTTCGGAGTTGCCATCGCGTTTCCTTGGTAATTACACAGAGATGCAAAGCCTGGCGTTGTAATTTCAGGTAATTGCATGGCGAAAGGCTTGTTACAGTGCCTGTTTCGGGAAACGTAATTCGCGCGGGAGGAGCGACATTCCTGGCGCATGAAAATAGGTAGCGATCGTTGCGCTCAATACACGATCGAAATCGCGTCGCCGAAACCGTCCGCAAAAATCCGCCCGGGGATCGGTCGCATCTCGTACGCACCAAGATCACGCGGCCCGAAAGTATTCGGCACGGCGGGTACATCCTGACCGAAGCCGTTGCCATCCAGATCAAAAAGATTGGCGATCGCGGTCGCGGAAAAATCGATCGCGGGCGAATGCGTCACATGGCCGTTCTGGACAAATGCCTGCAGTCGGTAATTGACATTTCTGGGGTCGGCAAAAAGCGGATCGCCATTGATGATCGTGGCACTGCTGGGCAGGGTGGTGATGTCGTTCGACAACACGTTTTTTACGACGATGTGCATCGGGTCATTGACATTGCCGGGCTGGTCGAGCGTGAGCAGGTTGGTTTGGGCGATGATGCTGTCATTCATGCCGAGGTGCGAATTTGCATCGAGAGAAATCAGGTAATGAACAAACGGCATGCCGAACGCTAAAAAGATATTGCCGGCAATCGTGCAGTTTTGCAGTTCCACGACGGCGTATTCGGCAACGATCAAATCTCCTGTGAACGAGTTGCTGGAGATCAGGCAACTGGACAATCCAGCCGTCGGATAGGCGCTGGCATTACCGACGGCATGGATCAGCTCACCGCCACGATTGTGCTGCGGGCTGATTCTTTCGCCATTGAATAAACCAGCGTGCACGAAGATCGTCGCGCCACTGGTCGGCGTGGTGTCCATTTGCTCGGCGCGATTGTCCGCGAGCGCATTGCATGGCGCATCCGCAGCGCAGGCGACGGCGCCGAATGTGGCGGGTGTCGCGGCGCCGCACAGTGGTGGATTCTGCGTGGGCAGATTCATGTATGTCGAGCTGCCACGATCGGCTTGTCCGCTCGTACTGCTCACGTCGCTGTAAATCGCCGCGCCATCGGCAGCGGTGTTGCCATCGATGCGAAAGTTGTAGGCGCAAAATCGCGCGTCGGAAAAACTCCCTGTCGCATCCTGAAACGGTTGCAGGTAGATCGCGCCGCCGACCGCCGCGGCCTGATTGTTCTGCACATCGACCGGATGTTCGGCATTGCTCGTGAACAGTTGCACCATCGCATTCTGTGCGTTGTTCTGGATCGCGCGCGCCGCAATGCCGCCGCCATACACGGCGGAATTATTCGATACCACCCCCGCGCTGTCGTGGCCTGCCGAGCCGATATCCGCGCGCGCCGGGCCGATGACATAAATGCCGCCGCCGTAACCGCCGAGCGCCTGATTCGATCCGATCAGGGTCTGATCGGCAATCGCGATCAACTGCGAGTTGCCTTCCAGCAGGAT
>JAYVTP010000162.1:0-4140 GCA_043788685.1 Pseudolysobacter sp.
TGATCATGGTCCGCTAAAGCGTGAATAAATGCGTTGCTTGTCTCAATGCCCCTCTTTAGCCGCCTTCACCAAATCCCGGTAATGCTGCTGCTGCACTTCGAATTTTTTCGCCAGATCGATTTTCTCCGCCTCGCGACGTGCGATGTAAGCATTGTGATCATTCAGGCTGTTGCGCATATCGGCGATATGCTTGGTCAGCGTGGGCGGCACGGGCTGGCCGTTATGCTCGATCTCGCCGGCACGCGCAAGGAAATCCGCGAGGGTTTTTTCCTCATTGGCGATACCGGTTTTTGCTGAAGTGATGTTCTGATCGATCGCATCGATCTGCGCTAGTTGCGCTTTCGCCAGTTCGTCAACGGTCGCGTACGCCGAAAGCATCTGTTGATCACTACGATTTTGCTGCTCGTTCTGGCGCTGGGTTTCCTGCTTGCGCTTGGCTTCTTCCTGCGACGCTTTCAGCTCGTCCGGCGTTTTTGCGCGGTCCACATGTTTGACCACGATACCTTGCGCATTGATGATGTCGTAGCCGACTTGCACCGCTTCCGGCGGCAACGCGTCGGCAAAATGCAGGCTGCCTTGCGCATCTTTCCATTTGTATTTCACATGGCCCGTGGACTGCGCTACAACGGCGCTGCTGCAGAGCATGGCGAGCAGAAAAAGAAGGGCGGATTTGCGCATGTCATTCTCCAAAAAATCGTGGCTTGTATTGATGGTGTGCCGAATAAAATGAAGCGGATACGAGCGTTGTATCACACACCGTATTGCTGACGATATTCAGCGAGTCTGGCGTGATGCAGCGCGAGCGTGGGATTGTTCTGCGTTAGCGTGAGCAACTCGGTCAGGCGCGCGATTGCCAGCACCGGGATGGAAAATTCCGCGCTGACTTCCTGCGCCGCCGACAACATACCCTGACCGCGTTCCTCGCGATCCAGCGCAATCAGCACGCCGCACGGCGTAGCGCCATGCGCGTGAATCAGCGCCAGTGATTCGCGAATCGCGGTGCCAGCGGTGATCACGTCGTCGACGATCAATACGCGCCCGGCGAGCGGCGCGCCGATCAGCATGCCGCCTTCGCCGTGCGCCTTGGCCTCCTTGCGGTTGTACGCGACCGGCACATTGCGATCGTATCTTGTCGCCAGCGTGACGGCCGTAGCTGCGGCCAGCGGAATGCCTTTGTAGGCCGGGCCGAACAGCATGTCGAAACCGATATCCGAGGCGAGCACCGATGCCGCATACGCGCTGCCGAGCGCGGCCAGATCGGCGCCGCTGTCGAAACGCCCGGCGTTGAAAAAGTACGGACTGATGCGCCGGGATTTCAGTGTGAACTCGCCAAATCGCAAAGCGTCACGGCGCAGCGCCAGATCGAGAAAGTCGCGTTGATAAGCGTACATGCAGTTCGATCCTGAATCGAAAACCACCATCATAGCAAGCCCGCTGCATGTAACGCTGTGACCGCTCGCCGACGCTGTGCGACCGGCATCGATTCGGCTACTCTGTGGCCTTCGTTTTTACGTCGAACAAAACCCATGCGCATCATTTCTTTCAACGCCAACGGTATCCGTTCGGCCGCGAGCAAAGGCTTCTTCAAATGGCTTGCAACGCAGGACGCGGACGTCGTGTGCTTGCAGGAAACCAAAGCGCAGGAACACCAACTGACCGATGCGCTGTTTCGACCGCTGGGCTACTCGGTCTACTTCCGCGATGCCAGCACCAAGAAAGGTTATAGCGGGGTGGCGATCTACACGCGCCGTGCGCCGGATGAAGTTCGTACCGCCATGGGCTGGGCGGATTTCGACGAAGAAGGCCGCTACATCGAGGCGCGGTTCGGCAATCTCAGTGTGGTGTCGTTTTATATTCCATCGGGTAGTTCCGGCGATGAACGCCAGGCATTCAAGTTCAAGGTGATGGACTGGCTGACGCCGCAATTGCAGCAGTGGCGCGACAGCGGGCGCGACTACGTTTTGTGCGGCGACTGGAACATCGTCCACACCAGCCGCGACATCAAGAATTGGTCGTCGAACCAGAAAAATTCCGGCTGCCTGCCCGAAGAGCGCGCGTGGCTCGATTTGCTGTTCGGCGGCCAAGGCTGGGTCGACAGTTTCCGCGCGCTGAAACCCGATGCGGTCGAATACACTTGGTGGTCGAACCGCGGCCAGGCGCGCGCGAACAATGTCGGTTGGCGCATCGATTACCAGATCGTGACGCCATTGCTGCGCGAGCGTTTGCAGAGTTGTTCGATCTACACCGAGCAACGCTTTTCAGATCACGCGCCGTACCTGGTCGACTACCGCACATGAGTCGGCGGTGAGCGCCGCCACGCGCGGCGCCAAGGCATCGGTCTGGACTGCGTTCGCGCAGCCGGCGGCGTGGACGATGTTCCTGTTCGGCTTCTCGTCGGGATTGCCGTTCCTGCTCGTCGCCGGCACGCTGGCGTACTGGCTCAAGGAAAACGACATCCAGCTCAAAGACATCACGATGATCGCGAGCGCCGGCATGACCTACGCGTTCAAGTTCCTCTGGGCGCCACTGCTCGATCATTGGCGGTTGCCGGGTTTCGCCCAGCTCGGTCAGCGACGCGGCTGGTTGCTGCTCGCGCAAATGGGTGTGGTGATCGGCTTGATCGCGATGGCGATGCTTACCCCGGCACACTTGTACGCGTTTGTGGCGGCCACGCTTATCGTCGCGTTTTTCGGCGCGACACAGGACATCGCGGTCGACGCCTATCGCATCGAAATTGCACCGCTTGATGCGCAAGGCGCACTGGTCGCGACCTATTCGCTGGGCTATCGCATTGCGCTGATTCTGTCGGGCGCACTGGCGCTGATCCTGGCCGATCACCTGCCGTGGAGTTGGGTTTATCTGGTGATGGCTGCCGCGATGATCATTCCGATCCTCGGCAATCTGCATGCGCGCGAGCCGATCGTGGAGCGCTTGCTGCCAGTACGTTGGAGCGATGCGATGCGCCTGGCCATCATCGATCCGTTCGCGGATTTTTTTCGTCGTTATGGCTGGCATCTCGCTGCGGCGACGTTGTTGTTTATCTTGGTGTTCAAGATTCCGGAGCAAGCCACGGTCGGCGGCATCATGAGTCCGTTTTACCGCGACATGGGTTTCAGCAAGACCGAAATCGGTGCGGTTACCAAGATTTACGGCGTGTGGATCGGCATCGTCGGCGTATTTCTCGGCGGCGCCGCGGTAGCGCGTTGGGGCGCGTGGCGCGCGTTATGCGCGTCGATCATTCTTTGCGGCAGCAGCAATTTATTGTATTTGTGCCTGATCGCGCATCCGGGCGATTTGACAGTGCTGACGGCGGTGATTTCCTGCGAAAACCTGACCCTGGGTTTTCTCGGCCCACCCACGGTTGCGTTCTTGTCATCGCTGGTGAATCGCAAACACACGGCGACGCAATACGCGCTGCTGAGTTCGATGGTCAACCTGCCCGGCAAGGTGCTCGGTTTTTTTGCCGGCGGGATTGCGGCAGCCACCGGTTATGGCATGTATTTCATCATCACGGTGCTCGCCGTCGTGCCGGCAGCGGCGTTGTTCATTTACTTGTGGCCGCATTTTCGTGGTCTCGATGCTGCCGACAAGCCCGATCAGGAGGTATGAAAATCCTGACGCTCATATCGCGGCCATGATTTTTGCTCGTATCGGCGCGCGTATTCGCTAAAATCGCCAGTTGGTGTTGCTTGCCGTAATTATTTCCATGGAGGTCGAATTTTCCAAAACACTGAGGCGTGGTTTGCTGCTCATCCAAAAGCAAAACGTCACCATGCTCTTGTAGACGCGCACGCCCTTCGCTTTGGCTGGCTTCAAGCCAATAAGTAGTTCGAAACTATTCAGAAGTAACGGTTGACGGCCTGTTCCCGAGCGCACAACCGAAGCGGCATCTGGCTAACTGCTGTATGAAAGCTTGGACTTGGCATTTTAGTCAGGCCGAGTTGAAAAACATTTGACCAGCATTTTCCATCCAAGTCACGCGTGGTGTCTTACGGAGCTTAGCTGTCTAGTCCCGTCTGATTCTTAACATGTCTGACAAATAGCTCAGGGCGATCCTTGCGCCAGGCGCGCAGCGCTTGCAGCGGTGTGGTGTGGCCGAGTGCGCGTTGCGGCAGGTGCTCGTTGTACAACGTCACGTAA
>JAYVTP010000163.1:0-6021 GCA_043788685.1 Pseudolysobacter sp.
GCGCCGCTGTCGGTGCCGCTGGTGGCGACATACCGATCGAAATCGAAACTGGTCTTGATGCTACTGCCGGACGCCGGCACGACACTCAAATCATCAATGTAGACACCGTGCGGGCGATTCGTGACCGAGTTGGTTCCGTACGGTTGTTGCCCGCCGGTATCGGCATTGCCCGAGATGCGAAAGCCGGCGTAATCGCTCGCGACGGTCGTGCCTGGCGCGTTGCCGTAACGACCGTCGAAATACGCAGCTTCCCATGAGCCGAGGTTGCCGGTGTCGAACACGACATTGCCGCTGACATCGAAGATTTGATAATGAATTTGGTCGTTGCCGGTGTGGCAAACCGTGGCTGCGGGACACAGCAACGGATCAGCGGTGACAGCGCCCGGACCGTTCACGAACGTCGCATCAGTGCGCGCGCGATACCACACGCCGTGAGTCAGCGCCGGCGAATAGTGATCGACAAAACTGGCATCGCCATCACCGCCGGCGTCATTGCCCGAAACCACTTCGACCGCATCGACATGAAAACAGCCGTTATTGGTCGGGCAGCCATTGCCAGCCGGGCCACCGGGGCCGGCCGCTTCGTCGAACATGCCGAGATACGTCATGCGATTGCCGGGGGCATCGCTGATCGTGGTCGAAACCGCGCTGCCCGGATCAGGATGCGCGTCGTCGGGCGCCGCGCTGCGAAACCAGAAATCGTAGACCACATGATTCGACAATGCAGTCTGCGCGGTCGCGCCTGCACCATCGTGATTGATCGCGGAGGTTTCGCCGACCGAACCAAACTGCGGGCTCAGGATCTCGTTGACGTAACCGCTGTGGAACCAGTTCGAGAGGCGCCACGAATGAGCGCCGCTGTGCGCGATGCCACTAGTGATTTCTTCGTCGATGCGGGTCGGCGAGTCGAGGCTTTGCCAGCCGCCCTGACCGTTGATCGAGGCATTCAGCAGACGATCGTCGCTGGATTGCCATCCGCCGCCGGGAGCGGGATTAGCTTGTGCGGCGACGTATGGGCCCGTCACACGCGCATGCAAAGCGCCAGCACTGAATGTTTCCGCATGCACATCGGCAACAAACACGATGCATAAAAACAACGGCCACGCGATTAGCGTACGTATCGAACGAATCGACGATGTCATGTACTTCCACCCCTGTAAATGCTTGCAATCTCGAATACGCTTAGCCGATTTTGTGAACCAACCGAGTTATTCGAACTAACATATTGATAAGAAGTGTGAACCTTGTCACGGTTTTTTGCAAAATCTAAATTGCGAATTTATCTTCGCCAATAAATGCATAGCGAAGATTGGCTGGCAGACCCGATTTTTGCCGATCGAATGAAGACGGATTTATGGCTGATGCCAGCGATGGCGGGCGCACAATTTATCGATACCGACGTTATCAGACGGCGCCTATCGCCACATGTCGTGGCCGCGCGGCGACGCGCGCCAGCCATTGGCTGATCGCGGGATAAGCTGCAAGATCAAATCCTCCATCGGCAGCGCAATGCGTGTAGGCATACAGCGCGATGTCGGCAATGCTGTAGCGTTCGCCGACAAAATAGCTGCGCGTGGCGAGCTGCTGTTCCATCACCGCGAGCGCCTGATTGCCACGCTCGCGCAGGCGTGGCAAATCGGCACGCCGACTATCGTCAGCAGGCAGGAATGCATCGATCATGCGCGCCACGGCGATATACGGCTCATGACTGTATTGCTCGAAAAACATCCACTGCAAAACTTGCGCATGTTCGTAACGATCATTCGGCAACAGCGCTGAATCGGCAGCCAGATAACACAGGATTGCGTTTGACTCCGGCAGATATTTCCCCGGCTCGATTTCGAGCAGCGGCACTTTGCCATTGGGATTGTGCGCGAGATATTCCGGCGTGCGCGTTGCACCGTGCATGGAATCGATCTCGACCCAACGATATGGCAATTGCAATTGTTCCAGCGCGAGATGCACCTTGTAGCAGTTGCCCGAAAGTTTCATGCCGTAAGCGATGAACATGGACGACTCCGCAATGGAACGACAATCCGGGATTGCGAAATCGGGCTGGCACTCAGCCAGCCCGATTTATTTACTCATGCGCAGAGAGCAAAATCAGTGCTTGCGCGCCGACTCGATTTCCTTGGTCAAACGCTCGGCGTGATAGACGTTGCGCAGCGCTTCGATGATCGCACCGCTATGCACGGCGACGGTGCGATTAGCGCTTTCGTCGTACCAGAAATCGCCACCGAGCGATTCGATATTGCCATCGAATACCAGACCGACGACTTCTGCATTGCGATTGATCATCGGGCTGCCCGAATTGCCGCCGATGATGTCGTTGGTGGTGACGAAATCGAAACGCTGATTCAGATTGAGTTTGGGCTTGGCATCGAGCCACGATTGCGGCAACGCAAACGGCTCGAAACCGGTGGCACGCGCAAATGCGCCGGCAATATCGGTGAACGGTTTTACCCATTGGCCTTTGAGTTCCCAGCCTTTAACTTCGCCGAACGAGAAGCGCTCGGTGAAGGTTGCATCAGGATAAACGCTGGTGCCGTATTTCTCGAAACGCGCCGCCGCGATCAACTCCGAATTCTTGTCGACCACGGATTCGACTTCGTTCTCGTACTGCTTGCGGATCACGCGCGCTTGCGCATCAATGTCGCGCGCCACCACGATAAACGGATCGTCGGATTTCGCGATCGCATCGGCACCACCGTCCCAGAGTTTCTTGCGATAGTCGGTATCACCTAGCTTGGTCGCAGCGATCCACTGATCGGCCAATGCTTCGGGCGAAGACTTGCCGAGAATCTGCTTAACCAGCGCATCGTCCGCGCCGAGATTCTCGCGCAACTTGGTCAGGCCGAACGTCAATTTCACCCTCTCGAATTGCGGATACACCGGCGCAGTCGAGAACAAAGACTGGGTCACGCTCGGCAAACGCGATTCGCTGAATTCGCGCAGGCGATCGCTGTTCGGCTTGCCACGCTCGGCCGCACCTCGCACCAGTGCGCGCGCATAGCTAAAATATTTGCTGCTGATGCCCTGCGAGCGCTCGATCAGCTTGAAGCGCGTTTCGATGTTGCGATAGATCACCATCGCCTTGGCGATTTCATCCCAGGCCGCGCCATATTTCGTCTTGCGCGCCGGATCGGCGTTGACGTAATCGCGCAGCTCGGTTTCCTGCTTGCGCTTGAGCTCAAATACGGCCGGATCCTGCAATGACAACAAACGGCCACGCAGTGCCTTGAACGAATTCTCGATACCGAACAAGTCACTCTGCGCGATGCGCGATGGCTCCGCGCCCTGGCTGCGGAACTGCTCGATCACACCACGGCGTTCGGCAAGCTGCAGCAGCGCTGGAATAGTATCCATGTCGCGCGTCGATTCGAGTTCGGCGATGGTCAGTTGGCGATCAGTACCGCCCGGGTTGCCCACCACGATCGTCAGCTCTTTTTCCTCGGCGCCGTTTTTCGAGAACGGGAAATATTCAGCCACTTTCGCCGGCTTGTTGTTCTCGTAAGCACGCAAAACGCCCATATCGAGGTCGTAGCGCGGGAAGTTGAAATTGTCCGGATCACCACCGAAAAACGCCATCGCCAATTCGGGTGCAAACACCAGTCGCACATCCTGGAAACGATGGTATTTGTACAGATCGTAAACGCCGCCGTGATAGAGGTCGATTACGTCGCAACGCGTGGTTTCCTTGGCCGGGCCGACACATTCGTTTTCGATATCGGACTTCACCGACTTTTCGGCCTTGCTGTAATCCTCACCGCTCTTGCCGGCGGTGGCTTTTTTCACGCGCTCGGTGACATTGCCAATGCGGTCGAGTCGGTTCAACTCGATCTCGGGGCATTTGATTTCTTCGTTCTCCTGTCTCGCGTAAAAACCCGCCTTGATGAAATCCTTCTCCGCGGTCGAGAGCTGCTGCACGCAGGAATTGACGCAGTGGTGATTGGTCAGCACCAAGCCGTTCGGCGAGACGAATGAGCCGGAACAACCACCGGCCAGACGCAGCGCTGCGTGCTGAGCGTGATCGATCCACTTCTGATCCGGCGAAAACTTGTAGGTTTCCTGCAACTGCTTTTTCGGCAAATTATCAGGCGTCCACATGCCCTCGCCGGCGAAAGCGGCGCTGGTAGCAGCGAATGCAGTCAAGACGACCAGCATCAAATTTTTCATCATGATTTCCCCATTCCAAGGCGAATTGCAAGGTCGACGAACATAGGCCGCATGCGCCCCACGCAGCCTGTGCCGAAAGTCATGGAGGAAATCTCCCGCACCGATTCACGGCGCGGGAGAAAACCTTGAAGCCCGATTACTGCGCGAACAAATGCTCGACCGCTGCACGCTCTTCGCGCAACTCTTTCTCGGTGGCGGCCATGCGCTCGCGCGAGAAGGCATTGATTTCCAGATCCTGCACGATTTCGTATTTACCATCTTTGGTCGTCACCGGATAACCGTAGATCACGCCCGGCGCAATGCCGTAGCTGCCATCGGATGCAATACCCATCGACACCCAATCGCCCTCGACGGTGCCGAGCGCCCAAGTGCGCATGTGATCGACCGCTGCCGAAGCTGCCGACGCTGCACTGGATGCACCGCGCGCCTTGATGATCGCCGCGCCACGTTGCTGCACAACTGGAATAAACGTGTCGGCATACCAGGCCTGATCGATCAGCTCGGTCGCGGCCTTGCCCTTGACCGTGGTGTGATGAATATCGGGATACTGGGTCGAGCTGTGGTTGCCCCAGATCGTGACCTTCTTGATGTCGGTGGTATGCGCACCGGTTTTTTCGGCGAGCTGGCTCAATGCGCGATTGTGGTCGAGACGCACCATCGCAGTGAAACATTTCGGATCGAGGCTCGGCGCATTCTGCTGCGCGATCAGCGCATTGGTATTGGCCGGATTGCCGACCACAAGCACTCTGACGTCACGCTTGGCGTGATCGCTGAGCGCCTTGCCCTGCGGCGCAAAAATCGCACCGTTGGCTTCGAGCAGATCCTTGCGCTCCATGCCCGGGCCGCGCGGACGCGCGCCGACCAGCAATGCGTAATCGACATCCTTGAAAGCGACGTTGACGTCATCGGTGGCGACCACGCCGGCGAGCGTCGGGAACGCGCAATCGTTGAGTTCCATCACCACGCCTTGCAGCGCCGGCAGCGCCGGCGTGATTTCGAGCAGGTGCAGGATCACCGGCTGATCGGCGCCGAGCATGTCGCCAGCGGCGATGCGGAACAACAAGGCATAACCAATCTGGCCAGCGGCGCCGGTAACTGCAACACGAACAGGAGATTTCATAAGACGAAGTCCTCAATCAATGAACGATGAACCACACGATAACTGCAAAGTCTCTAGATCAACTTTCGACAAACCAATGCCGGATTTATTGCGGCGCCGGCGTGCCTGAAACATTTTATTGAATCGCAAAACCGAGTGGTTTGAGCAGGCCATCAATATGCGTCGGATCGTAGCCATAAACCACATCCTGCCCGATCACCGTGACCGGAATGCCATGCGCGCGCAGCGAGCTGTAAGCGCGCCGGCCTTCGCTACTGGTTTCAATATCGAGCTCGCGAAACGGTACTTCGTGCGCCACCAGCGCAGCGTGCAACGCTTTGCAGTAACCGCACCACTCGGCACTCAACAGCACGATGCCGTTGCTGCCGGTATCACGGCGCGGATCGTCACGCTTCGCTTCGATCTTGTGCTGCCACAACATCACGCCGCTGATCAGCGCAATCAACAGAGCGAGCAATTTGCCGTGCATTTGTATGCCCCGCAGACGATAGGTAAGCAACTTTTTTCTAGATCAGTTCGGCGAAAAACTGCTTGATGCGATTCAAGCCGTCGGTCAATTCGGCGGGCTTGCAGGTATAGGAAATGCGAATCGCCTTCGGCTCGCCGAACGCGCTGCCCGGCACACAAGCGACACCTTTGACATCCAGCAGCACGTTGCAGAAATCCACATCGTTGGCGATCAAGGCAGTGCCGTGATGTTTGCCAAATGCGACGGAAATATCCGG
>JAYVTP010000164.1:0-2143 GCA_043788685.1 Pseudolysobacter sp.
CCGCTCAGTCACGCGATGTTCTGGTGGGCGCTGGGCTGGTGGTATCTGCTCGGCGGCAACGAAATCCATACCTTCGCCGCGGAGCACCTGAAGACATTGTGGGCATTCGGCTTTGTCTCGGTCAGCGCGTGGATCGGCGCGGAGTTGCTGCGTCGCCTGCGCTGGCGGGATTGCGCGCTGCCGGCGGCGATCATTTTCCCGCTGGCGTTGCCGATGATCGGCATCACCGCGTTCGAGCAGCACGGCCCGCTCGAAGGTTATGCCATTCCGGTGTGGGCGATCTGGCTGCTGGCTGCGCTGCGTTGTCTGCATAACCTGCAGCCCGCACTCAGCGAGGGCATGAGCGTGCTGCACTTCATTTTCCTGTGGGCGCTGGTTTTGCTGCTCGGTGCCGAGTTCGGCCATCTCGCCGATGTGCATTTTTCGCTCGCGCCGATCTGGGTCGTGCTGGCGGGATTGCTGCCGTTCGCGACGTTGTTCTGGCTCACGTTGGAACGCAAATCGCTGCTGCATTATCCGCTGCCGGCGCTGGGCGATTCGTTGCGCACGGCCTTGCTCGCCACGCTCGGTATCGTGCTGGGTTTGTTCCTGTTGCTTGGCTTGTTCGTCGAAGGTCACGCCACGCCGTTACCGTATGTGCCGCTGCTGAATCCGCTGGAACTCGCGCAGTGTCTGGTCACGTTGCTGATGTTGCGCTGGTACCGCAGCACTGATCACGGCAGCAGCGGTTCGGCGATTTCGCAGGAAGCCGGCCTGCGCGTGTTCGCCCTGTTCGGTTTCGCACTGCTGACCTCGATCACGTTGCGCAGTGTGCATTTCCTGGCCGACATTCCATGGAATGAACACCTGTTCGATGCCACCGTCACCCAGGCGAGCCTGTCGCTGGTCTGGAGCGTGGTCGGCATCGCGGCGATGTTGTTCGGCGCGAAGCGCAAGATCCGCGGCGTGTGGATCGGCGGCGCCGCCTTGATGGGCGTAGTGCTGGTCAAGTTGATCCTGGTCGACCGGCATCATCTCGGCGACTTGCCGGGCATTGTGTCGTTCCTCGCGGTCGGCGTATTGCTGCTGGTGGTCGGTTATTTTGCGGCGGTGCCGCCGCGTCAATTGACGGCAGCGAATGGAGATAGCGAATGAAGTCTCTGGTGCTGAATCGCACCACGTTGGCGGGCGCCGTATGCGCTCTGTTCTGCGCCGATGCAATGGCGGTGAAGTCCGGCGATTTCGCCTACGCGTGGCCGCTCGCGACCGGCGCGGAAAGCAGCGCGTACCAGATCGAAATCACGCCGGAAGTGTACGCGGCGCTGTTCGATGCGGAGTTGCGCGATCTCGAAGTTTTCAACGTCGCCGATGAAGCCGTGCCGCTGCAGGCGGTGGCGTTCGACACGCAGGTTCTGTATCGCGAAGAACGGGTCAACCTGCCGAGTTACGCGTTGCCGCGCAATGCCGAGGATCAGGCCAGCGACGATCTGCATATCCAGATCGAACGCGACGCGGCCGGGCATCTGCGCAAGCTCGATACGCAAACCGGCAATGCCCGTGCCGCCAGCACGCGCACCGATTACCTGCTGGATGCCAGCGCGATCGATGCGCCGATCGAAAGTCTGTGGTTGCAGGATACGAACACCACTAACGCGTTGAACGCACAATTCGCGGTCGATGGCAGCGACGATCTGCAGCATTGGCACACGCTAGTCGATGCCGCCAGCGTGATGGATTTGCGCCAGAACGACGCCACGCTCGTGCGCCGCCAGATTGTGCTTGCACAAGCGCACGCAAAATATCTGCGGTTGCGTCGACTCGACAGCGGCAGCACTCCGGGCACAGGTTTCAGCGTGGAGGCGCGACTGCTTTCGCGCACCAGCGTGCAGCGTCCCGGCCGCCAGTGGACCAATGTGCCGCTAAGCGCCCAGGACGCACCATCAGCAATCGCACCAACATCCGCTGGACAGAAGCAGCCACCCATCGGCTATCAATATCTGTTGCCCGGCGCGTTGAATGTGGAAGCGCTGCGCGTGACTTTCGCGAGCGATAATTCCATTGCCGAAATGTCTGCGCTGAGTCGGCTTGGCGGCGCTGGTGCGGAAGGCTGGAGCCAGCGCGCGCATTTCACCGCGTTCCGTCTGCGCCAGGACGGTACCTTGCT
>JAYVTP010000165.1:0-2058 GCA_043788685.1 Pseudolysobacter sp.
AAAAGTATATTAGGACACGACGATGAGTATCGGGTTAGTAGGCCGCAAATGCGGCATGACACGAATCTTCACTGAAGCCGGTGAATCGATTCCCGTAACGCTGATTGAAGCGACGCCGAATCGTATTACCCAAGTGAAGACCGTGGAAATCGACGGTTATACCGCGGTACAGGTTGCTGTTGGAAAAAAACGCGCAGCGCTGATCAGCAAGCCGATCGCCGGGCATCACGCCAAGGCCAAGGTTGAAGCGGGTCGCGGTCTGTGGGAGTTCCGTGTTGAAGCTGGCGAAATCGGCAAGTTCAATGTCGGTGGTGAGTTGAAGGCCGATGAGGTTTTCACGATTGGGCAGAAGGTTGACGTTGCCGGTGTCACCAAGGGCAAGGGCTTCCAAGGCACGATCAAACGCTGGAACTTCACCATGGGCGATGCTACCCACGGTAACTCGTTGTCGCATCGTGCGCCGGGTTCAATTGGTCAGCGTCAAACTCCAGGCCGTGTGTTTCCGGGCAAGAAGATGGCCGGTCACATGGGTGCAGAAAATCAAACGGTCCAGAATCTGGTCGTGGTCAAGATTGACGCCGAGCGTCACCTGATCGCGATTCGTGGTGCGGTTCCGGGTGCGACGAATGGTGATGTCATCATCCGTCCAGCGTCAAAAGGTTAAAGGAGCCGCATCATGGAATTGCAAGTAGTCGGTGCGAAAGAGCCTCTGTCGGTTTCCGACACGGTGTTTGATCGCGAATTCAGCGGGAGTCTGGTGCATCAGGTTGTCGTCGCGTACCGCAATGCGGGCCGCTCTGGTACCAAGGCACAAAAGACCCGTTCGGAAGTTCGTGGTACCACCAAGAAATTCAAGAAGCAGAAAGGCGGCGGTGCACGTCACGGCGATTACCGTGCTCCGATCTTTGTCGGCGGTGGTGTGACCTTTGCAGCGAAGCCACGCAGCTTTGCGCAGAAGGTCAACAAAAAGATGTTCCGCGGCGCAGTGCAGGCGATCTTGTCCGAGCTAAATCGTCAGGGTCGTCTGAAAGTAGTGACAGGTTTTGATATCACCGAAGCGAAGACCCAGCATCTGCTCGGCAAGCTCAAGGATCTCGATCTGGGCAAGAAAGTGTTGCTGGTCACCGAAGACGTGAATCAGAACATTTATCTGGCTGCACGCAATCTGCCGTACATCGCGGTGTGCGATGTGTCCGCGCTCGATCCGGTCAGCCTGGTTGATGCCGATCACGTCGTCGTGACCGTCGAGTCGATCAAGAAAATCGAGGAGTGGCTGGCATGAGCACCGAACATTTGTTGAATATCCTGCGCGCCCCGCATATCTCTGAAAAGAGTGCGCGTCTGCAGGAAAATAACTCCTACGTTTTTGAAGTTGCGTCCACCGCGACCAAGGCCGACGTCAAGGCCGCCGTTGAAGAGCTTTTCAGTGTCAAGGTGAAAGCTGTCAACGTGGTCAACGTCAAAGGCAAGACCAAGCCGTTTCGTAATCGTACCGGTCGCCGTAGCGACTGGCGCAAAGCCTATGTGAGTCTGCTCGATGGCCAAACCATCGACGTGACCGCAAAGGCATAAGGTGGGATAACCCATGGCATTGATGACAGTAAAACCAACGTCTCCTGGACGCCGCTCGATGGTTCGAGTGGTAACGCCAGGGCTGCACAAAGGTAAGCCGCACGCGGCTCTTGTCGAGTCGCAGAGTAAGACCGGCGGCCGTAACCATTACGGACGCATCACCACCCGACATAAAGGTGGTGGTCACAAACAGCATTACCGCATCATCGATTTCAAGCGCGACAAAGAAGGCATTGCCTGCAAGGTTGAGCGGATCGAATACGATCCCAACCGCACCGCACACATCGCGCTGCTGTTGTATGTCGATGGCGAGCGTCGTTACATCATTGCGCCGAAGGGCGTGGTAATCGGTGATCAGCTCATGGCCGGTCGCGATGCGCCGATCAAACCGGGCAACACCTTGCCGCTGCGCAACGTGCCGATCGGTTCGACCGTGCATTGCATCGAGATGAAGCCAGGCAAGGGTGCGCAGATTGCGCGCAGTGC
>JAYVTP010000166.1:0-1859 GCA_043788685.1 Pseudolysobacter sp.
ACGCCCTTGTCGTCGAACACCAGGCCGACCATCGCGCGTTTTGCGCCATCGGCTTTCTGCCGATCGAGCACCGCGCGGCCGATGAAATCACGCCCGGCATCGAGCGATACCGTCCACGCCAGACCGGCCTCGAACGGCGTGATGTCTTCATCCATATCCTGACCGTAAAGATTCATGCCCGCTTCGAGACGCAAGGTATCGCGCGCGCCAAGGCCAGCAGGCTTGACGCCCGCGGCGAGCAGCTTGTTCCACAGCTCGACCGCTTGCGATTCGGGCACGACGATTTCAAAACCGTCCTCGCCGGTGTAGCCGGTGCGCGCGATGAACAAACCATCGCCTTCGGTGGCAGAAAACTTGCCGAGCTTTTCGGCTTTGACGCGTGTCGTCGGCGTGAACAAACCCAGCGCTTTCTCACGCGCGTTCGGACCCTGCACTGCGATCATCGAAAGTTCGGGACGCTCTTTTACCGCGACCTCGAATTTGCCCGCCTGCTTGGTGATCCACGCGACATCTTTCTCGCGCGTCGCGGCATTCACCACGAGGCGAAAAAAATCCTCGCTCATGAAATACACGATCAGATCATCGATCACACCGCCGCGCTCATTCAGCATGCAGGTGTACAAGGCTTTGCCCGACACCTTGAGCTTGTCGACGTTGTTGGCGACCAGGTGACGCAGAAACTCGCGTACGCGCGGGCCGGTGAGATCGACCACGGTCATGTGCGACACGTCGAACATGCCGGCATCACGCCGTACCAGATGATGTTCCTCGATCTGCGAGCCGTAGTTCAGCGGCATGTCCCAGCCGCCGAAATCGACCATCTTCGCACCGAGCGCGCGGTGCGTGGCATTCAGTATGGTGTGTTGAGTCATGAGGTTCATGCCGAAGGCGAAAGCCGCGCATTATCCGCGCGCCACGCCAGGAAGCAAGATGCGCGAACGATTTGGTGCGGCCAGATATGCGATATGCATTTTACCAAGTCGAGGCAGTCGATCGTCAAAAACACGCGATCGATTGTTCTTGCGCATCCGGAAAGTTCGCCACGCGCGCACGCCAGTTGACCGGGCGCACCGTAGTCTCGGCAAAATCCACCCAATACACCGGCAATTCTTCAGTACGTGCGATCACCTGCGCGGCAAAGCCCAGCGCAGCAATTTCGGATCGACGTTTTTCGGCGTTGCCCTGCTCGTGGAACAGACCGAGCGAAATCGTGTTCTGGTTTTCGCCCGCGGTCACCACGTAATAATCACGCACGCCTTTGGCTGCAAGCAGACGCGCGGCAGCGAGTGCCTGTTCGCGACTCTCATGTGCCGCGAGATAAACCCAGTAACCTCGCGCCTGGGTGGCGCGTACTTCGCGATATTGAATGCGCTTGACCAGCGGCGTCAGCGCATCGATCACACGACGCACATCGGCCTGGGTTGGAAACGTGCCGATGCTGCGGCAGGTATCGGCACGAATATCCGCCGCACTTTCCGGTGCAGCGGTGAGCTCCGCGCTGTTCGCGCCCGGCGCGCCCTCGCGTTCGGACAACAACATCAGCGCCGAGACGCCCGGATCGGCCACCGGCAACGTTTGCGCCGATGGATGCGGAGCAAAGATCAGCCAGCTCGCGACACCGATATTCAGAGCCAGCAGCAGTAGAAAGAAAGCACGAACAAACATTCGGATCAGTCATCAAGGGAAGCGCGAAAAATAATGCGCGTGATGAACAATTCTAGCCGACCCGTGCACGCCGCGCAGATTTCATGCGCAACTCAACACTGCGCATGTTCAGCCGCGTACCGCGACAGACCGCGCAATACCAGCTCGGGTTCGATCCGACCAAGCCCGCCAAGCGCGGCTCGCAACTCATTGGC
>JAYVTP010000167.1:0-8034 GCA_043788685.1 Pseudolysobacter sp.
GAATGCGGCTGCGGCATCGCGCATAGATATCAGCGCACAGCGCGCGCGGCTCAAGGCGGTCAACGAAAAACTGTGGGACATCGAAGACCATATCCGGCTTAAGGAAAAGGCCCAGGCCTTCGATGCAGAGTTCATAACGCTGGCGCGCGCGGTGTATTTCGAGAACGACGACCGCGCTGCGATCAAGCGCCAAATCAATCATCTGCTCGGATCGACTTTGATCGAGGAAAAATCCTACGCCGATTACCGGCAGACCTGATCGCACTGTTGCGATGAAATCGGGCGAAAGGTGCAATGCCAGGTCAAAAAATAGCCGTCATTCCAGCGCAGGCTGGAATCCATTTTGACCTTGAACTATCGCGTTAGACAGTGTCGCTACACATAGCAAAATAAAAATGGATTCCAGCCTTCGCTAGAATGAAGGGCTAAGTTATTTGGTCGGGATCAACTTGCCGTTGCGCGTGACCTGCAAACGGTATTCCAGGCCGACATGCTCGATCACCAGTTCGCGATTGCCCTGCAGCAAGCCGCGACTGTCGATACGCGGCACTGGCGTATCGTTACGCGCGTGATGCGGCGCCGGTTGCCGAACTGTCGTCGTTATGCTGGCATCGTGCGACGACGCGGCATGGGCGGTGTTGGCGATGGCTTCGAGCATGAATCTCTCCGATGGTTGCAGGACATTGTAATGATAATTATTCTCATTTGAATGTCAATCATGCCGCCTGGCAAAAGCATGCAGGCGCTCGATGACATCGTCGGTATCGATCAGATCCATCACATCGGGAAACTCGAGTTTTCGTCCCCATGCCAGCGCGTGCGCCGGTTTGTCGACGAACTTGCGTGCCGCTGCGTCGTATTTATCCACGCACCAGCGCCGATCCGAATACGGCCCGCTGCGTTCGGGATTGCTCGCCGCATGCAGCCCAAGTATCGGCGTGCCGACCGCGTTGGCGAGGTGCATCGGGCCGGAGTCGGGCGTGAGCACCAGGCTCGCGCGTTGCAGCAGAGCCAGCAGTTGCTTGAGGGTGTCACGGCCGATCAGGTCGAGCGGCACGGTTTGCATGTTCGCCAGAATCGCGTCGCCGAATTGACGCTCGTAACTGCTCGGGCCACCGCACAGCAAAACCCGCATGTCGAGTTCGCGCGCGGCGTGATCCATCACTGCGGCGTAGCGTTCCGGTCGCCAGTTGCGCAGTGCGTGACTCGAACATGGACTGACCAGCAAGCTCGGTTGCGTTCCGGGCAGATGGTTTTCGGCGAATTCGCGCGCGGCATCGGGAATCGGAATATCCCAACGTACCGAGTTTTGTTTCAGGCCCAGCGGTTCGGCGAAACTGCCCATCGCATCGAGCACGTGTTCACCGCTGCGCGCCGCGATGCATTGATTCACGAACAGACCGTGCAGGTCTTTCGAGCGCGCGTGGTCGTAGCCGATGCGCACTGGCGCGCGAACCAACCCACTCAGCAGATTCGATCGCATCGCTACCTGCATGTGCAGCAATACGTCGAAACGTCGGCCTTGCAGTTGGCGATAGGTATCCCGATATCCCGATAAGCCACGCGCCTTGTCGAACACGACAAATTCAATTCCCGGAATATCGCTGAGCAATTTGTGTTCGAGTTTTCCGATCAGCCATGTGAGCTTGGTATCGGGCCATGCGGCCTGCAATGTGCGCAGCAATGGCAATACGTGCGTGACATCGCCGAGTGCCGAGGTGCGCAACAGACAAATCGATTGCGGCGGCTTGCTGGCGGAAAATGAGATTTCGGGCATCGCGGCTTGTTAGACTTCACAAAGCCAGACGGTCTGCTGGCGTTGAATAGAATGTACTCAAGCGCACTGCGATGATCCAGACAAACCTGCAATCCACCGCGACCGGCGCGATCCTGTTCGATACCGCCGTTGCCCCGCATGCCGACGAAGCATGGTTCGACGCGGCGGCGTGGCGTGCGCGCGGCGTGCTGGGCGCGGCGGGCCGCGGCCAGGCGTTGTTCGTCGATCTGCCGTTCGGGCCGTGTGTGTTGCGGCATTATCGACGCGGCGGTTTGATGGCGCGCATGAATGCGGACAATTACCTCTGGATCGGTGCCAAGCGCACGCGTGCATTCCGCGAATTTCGTTTGCTGATCGAGTTGCATGATGCTGGCTTGCCGGTCGCCGTGCCGGTCGCGGCGCGTTATCAGCGCGATGGTCTGCGTTATCGCGCCGACCTGATCACGCGCCAGGTGCTCAACAGCATGACCCTGGCGCAACGTCTTGCGGCGCAATCGCTGGACAGCGAGATGGGCATTCGTATCGGCCGTTGCATCGCGGCGTTTCATGCGCGCGGCATCTGGCACGCCGATCTGAATGCACACAACGTGCTGCTCGATGCAACCAGTCAGCCGATCCTGATCGACTTCGATCGCGGTCGGCGGCGGCGTGTGGATTATCACTGGCAACAAGCCAATATCGATCGCCTGCGTCGCTCGCTGCTCAAGCTCGGCGCGAAAGCCGGCGATAGCGCGTTCGAGCAAGGGTTCTGGCATCCGCTGCTGGCCGCGTATCACGCCACACTCGGTGACAATACCTCGGTGTCTGTGGACGCTTCGGGAAATGGCGGGCTGGCGTGAATTATCGGCTGCATTTTCTCGGCGTCGGTGCGGCGCATGCGCACGAGCTCGGTTGCTCCAGCGCCGTGTTCGAGCGCGACGCAGCGCCGCTGTTGCTGATCGATGCCGGCCCGGATGTGCCCGCCGCATACGAGGCGCGTTACGGCGATGCGCCGCGGGCGTTGTTCATCACCCACGCGCACATGGATCATGTCGGTGGCCTGGAGCGATTGTTCTTTCGCAGCTATTTCGATGTCACGCTGCGTGGAAAAATTCGTTTGTATGTTCCAGCGCCGCTCGTGCCGATTCTGCAGTCGCGAGTCGCCGATTACCCCGACGTGCTGGCCGAGGGCGGCGCGAATTTTTGGGATTCGTTCCAGCTCATTCCGGTATCGCGCGGCTTCTGGCACGCCGGATTCTGGTTTGCGGTTTTTCCGACGCGTCACCACGCGCCGAACACTTCGTTCGGCCTGAGTTTGCGCGGCAGTTTTGTCTACACCGGCGACACCCGGCCGATTCCGGAAATGTTGTCCGAGCACGCGAAAGAAAACGAATTGGTCGCACATGATTGCGGTGTGCAAGGCAATCCATCGCATACCGGCGTCGACGATCTCGAACGCGAATATCCTGCCGAATTGCGCGCACGCTTGCGGCTTTATCATTACGGCAGCGTTGCCGATGGCGCGGAATTGAAATCGCGCGGTTATCGCGTGATCGAGCGCGGCGAAGATGTCGTGCTCGCCGCGCCGACCTCACCGCAGCTGGCAACCATCGTCGATACACCGGCAGTTGCGATCGTCTGATGACGCAATCGATTCCTCTGCAATTGCTCACCTCGGCACCGCTTGATCGTTTGTCGCGGACGTTGCACGATCTGCGCATCTCGGTGATCGATCGCTGCAATTTTCGCTGCCCGTATTGCATGCCGGAAGATCAGTATCCGCGCGATCACGCGTTTCTTCGCGCTGCCGATCGCCTGAGCTTCGAGGAGATCGAGCGACTCGCGCGTGCCTTCGTTGAACTCGGCGTGCGCAAGTTGCGCCTGACTGGCGGCGAGCCGTTGCTGCGGCGCGAGCTGCCGTTGCTGATCGAACGTCTCGCCGCGATTCCCGGCGTCGAAGATCTGGCCATGACCACCAACGCGGTGCTGTTGCCGCAACATGCGCAGGCCTTGCGTGATGCCGGTTTGCAGCGGCTCACGATCAGTCTGGATACTCTCGATGCCGATACGTTTCGTCGCATGAGCGGTGGCCGTGGCGAGGTCGACGATGTGCTGGCTGGTATCGCCGCGGCCGAGTGCGCCGGTTTCACTCGGATCAAGATCAACAGCGTGGTGATGCGTGGCATCAACGATGTGCAGGTGCTGGATCTGATCGCGCATTTTCGCGGCAGCGGCCATATCGTGCGGCTCATCGAATACATGGATGTCGGAACCTGCAATGGCTGGCAGGCCGACGGCGTGGTGCCGGCGCTGGAATTGCGCGAACGCATCCATGCGCGCTGGCCGTTGCGCGCGGTGACGCCGAATTATCGCGGTGAGGTAGCGAGTCGTTATGTATTCGAGGATGGTGTCGGCGAAATCGGCTTCATCACTTCGGTCAGCGAACCTTTTTGTGGCGATTGCTCGCGTGCCAGACTGTCGGCCGATGGCAAACTTTACACCTGTTTGTTTGCGCGCGACGGCTTCGATTTGCGCTCGCCGTTGCGCAGTGGTGTGGAGGACGCGGCGCTGGTCGATCTGCTCGCGGCACGTTGGCGTTTGCGCGTGGATCGATACAGCGAACAACGTGCTGAGTTGCGCAATGATGGCGGACTTGAACACGTCGAAATGTATCGCATCGGCGGATGACTGGCGCGCGTGCGGCATGCGCTTCGATAGTTTTTCAATCCGGTTTTGAGCACAGGCGAAATGAGTAGAAAGACAGATGCAAAACCGCAACGGTTGACCCACGTCGGCGAGGATAATCGCCCGCGCATGGTTGACGTGATCGATAAGACCGCTACCCAGCGCCGCGCCGTGGCACAAGCGATCGTGCGTTTCCCCGCAGCGGTGGCGCAGCAATTGCGCGAGCAGGACATGCGCGGCAAAAAAGGCCCGATCATCGATACCGCGATCATCGCCGGCGTGATGGCGGCAAAACGTACGCACGAGCTCATTCCGTTTTGTCATCCGCTGATGCTGGAAAATTGCGCGGTGCGCATCGAGTTCAGTTCGGCGAGCGAATTGCGCATTGAATGCGAAGTGAGTCTGACCCACAAGACCGGCGTCGAAATGGAAGCGCTCACCGGTGCCAGTATCGCCGCGCTGACGATCTACGATATGTGCAAGGCGCTGTCGCATAAGATCGTGATCGGTGATGTGCGCCTGCTCGAAAAATCCGGTGGCAAACGTCTTGTTGGAGCGGAAAAAAATCCGGCACGCGGCGCTAAAAACAAATCCCTAGCATTAAAATAGTCACGATGAAATACACGCTACATTATTTCGCGAGCCTTGCCGATCAAGCGGATTGTGCTGAAGAAATCTGGGAGACCACGCTGAGCGAACCACGCGCCTTGTATGCGGAGTTGCGTTTGCAACATGGCTTTAAACTCGATGCATCGCAGTTGCGTATTGCGATCAATGGCGAGTTCGCGGATTGGCATCGCGCGCTTGTAGATGGCGACGAAATCGTTTTTTTGCCGCCGGTGTCAGGCGGATGAAACAGTTTCTGCTTTGTGCCGATGCGCTGGATCCGCAACATCTCGCGCAGGAATTATCCAGCGATCGCGCTGGTGCATTCGTGAGTTTCGAAGGGCGCGTGCGCAACCACAATAACAACCGTATCGTGCAGCGGCTGGAATATCAGGCGTATCCCGCTTTGGCCGAAGCCGAGGGCGCGCGCATCGTGCTTGAGGCGAGCGAGAAATTCGCGGTCGAACATGTCTGTTGCGCGCACCGGGTGGGCACGTTGGCGATCGGCGATATTGCGGTATGGGTGGGAGTGAGTTCGGCCCATCGCGATGCGGCATTTGCCTGTTGTCGGTACATCATTGATGAAGTGAAACTGCGCGTGCCGATCTGGAAAAACGAGCGTTATGCCGATGGCGAATCGGGCTGGCTGCATCCTGACAATGCGCTGGTCGATGCGGGCTGAGCGCTGCTCGAAGATATGCTGGTATTGCAGTACAAACGTGATCGGCCAACGCATGCGCGCTTGTCTGTACGGGCCGTGTAATGTATTCTGCGCGGCCTTCCGATGGGATGAAAATCCTCGCGGATTGCGCCAAAGCGCAACGATATCCAATCCTGTGGAGAGGTGTCCGAGCGGCTGAAGGAGCACGCCTGGAAAGTGTGTATACGGCTAAACCCCGTATCGAGGGTTCGAATCCCTCTCTCTCCGCCATTGGGTTGTTTGTGCGCGCGGCTTTGGCGCTTGCAGGATTTGGATGCAACGGCGATCTGCACGCCGCTTTTCAATGGTGACCTCCGTCGGTTCCCTCGCGACGATAGCTTGCAAACCCCGCCAGGTCCGGAAGGAAGCAACGGTAGCGAGTGATTCGGGTGCCGGGGTGTGGCTGGCGGAGGTTGCCACCTCGTTTGGGATTGCGTCGTGGATGATTAGCACCTCGGCTTCGATGAGGTCACGTGCTTTCCACAACCCTGAACGCTTGCTGCGCAAGGCGTTCGCCCCCTTGACTCAAGGGGGCTGCAAGAGCATAAGCCCGTGCTTCTGGACTCGATCCATTGCTGATCGGTTCTGGCTTCAGTCTGATTGCGTAATCCTGCCCTGTTGAGCGCGCTCTGGTGTGAGCTCCTGCATGAGCATTGCAGTACAGTTGCAGCCTCTCAACAGTCGTCATCCCAGCGCAGGGTGGGATCCAGTTCTCAATTAATCCGTCGAGTGGTCTGGCGCAGTTCTGTCGTTGATTTTTCAGGTCTCACACGATCGTTGTCAGCACTTCCGCGAAACGTGAAGCACGACATTTTTACAATCGCGGTGCTGGCTGTTGCGGCTGCGAGTTGGCACAATCTACGCTTCGTCTTTGTGGTTATCGGCATGTCGTATCAAGTTCTCGCACGCAAGTGGCGTCCGCGCCGATTCGCCGAGCTGGTGGGGCAGGAGCACGTTGTGCGTGCGCTCAGCAATGCGCTGGATTCCGGACGCATGCATCACGCTTTCCTGTTTACCGGCACGCGTGGCGTCGGCAAGACCACGATCGCGCGAATTTTTGCCAAATCGCTGAATTGCGACCGCGGCACGTCGTCGCAACCGTGCGGTGAATGTTCGGCGTGTATCGATATCGATGCGGGCCGATTCATCGATCTGCTCGAGATCGATGCGGCCAGCAATACCGGCGTCGACAATGTGCGCGAGCTGATCGAAAACGCGCAGTATTCTGCATCGCGTGGTCGCTTCAAGGTCTACCTGATCGATGAAGTACACATGTTGTCGAAGTCGGCGTTCAACGCGTTGCTCAAGACTCTCGAAGAGCCACCGGCGCATGTGAAGTTTTTGCTTGCCACCACCGATCCGCAGAAACTGCCGGTGACGGTCTTGTCGCGCTGCCTCAAGTTCAATCTCAAACGCCTGTTGCCGGAACAGATTTCTGGCCAGATGCGACTTATCCTCGATGCAGAAAAAATTTCCTACGAACCCGCCGCACTGAGCGAACTCGCGCGTGCGGCGGATGGCAGTCTGCGCGATGGTTTGTCGCTGCTCGATCAAACCATTGCATACGGCGCCGGCGCAGTGCGTGCGAGCGAAGTGCGCGCGATGCTTGGCACGCTGGAGAGTGGCGAAGTGCTCGGGTTGCTGCGCGCGATCCAGCGCGCTGACGGCAATGCCTTGCTCGCCGAGGTCAATCGACTCGCCGAATTCTCACCGGATTTCGCGCTCGTGCTGGATGAACTCGCCGGTGCGCTGCATCGCATTCAGCTCAGGCAGCTGGTGCCGGAGTATGTCGAAGCCGATGTCGAAGTCGTGCCCGAATTCGATGTGCTGGCGAACACGATCAGCGCCGAAGAAGTGCAGCTGTTTTACCAGCTTGCGATCAATGGTCGCCGCGATCTGCCACTGGCGCCGACCGCGCGCGCGGGGTTTGAAATGGCGCTGTTGCGCATGCTCGCGTTCAAGCCGTTGACAGGTGCGGTGGCGACCGGCCCTTCAATCGCTCCGCCACGCGCGCCCGCGTTGCCGATCGCGACAAAATCCGCCGCTGAGGTTGCGCCGCCGCGTGCAAGTTCGATGAATCATTCCAATGCAGCATCGACAGCCGCGCTGGTGGCGAGTCGTTTTGAATCGCCACCAATGCCGCCGCAACGGGCAGGCGGCGTCGCCGAAAGTTCGCGTGCGGCGAGCTACGAAAACGAGGCCGCAACTGCGCCGCCCAGCGCCGCCGTAGCGGCAGCGGTTGCACCGAGCATCGTCTTGGCGGATCTCACCGCCAACGATTGGCCCG
>JAYVTP010000168.1:0-5401 GCA_043788685.1 Pseudolysobacter sp.
TTTGGCGCGCACCGCATACGTCGAATTGCGCGTTGTCGAGTGCTGCGGCACGAAGGCCGAGGAGTAGTCAAAATTTTTCACCCAGCTATTAACCCAGGGCACCTGCAGATTTTCGATGATGCCGATAATCGTGGTCGGTTTTTTGCTCGTGTAGATCGCCTTGCCGAGTGCCGAGCCATCGGGAAACATTTTTTCCGCCAGTTGCTGCGTGACGATAGTGACATCTGACACGCCGGTATCATTGACGTCGCGATCAGTGATTTCCTCGGGCCTGAAATTGCGTCCGGCAAGAAGCTTGAGACCCAGCGTGTTGATGGCGTGCTCGTCGACCATGTACTCGGCGGTTTGCGTGGTGGAATGTTCCTGGTCTGCACTAAGATTGACACCATCGCTCCAGCCGCCGTTGGTCAGCGGCATGGTGTTGGTCGGATAGGCGTCCACCACGCTTGGCAGATTGCGCAATGCCTGGACATCCGTCTCCAGCAGCGCTTTGTTTTCCTGGCTGGTAGCGCGGCCCACCCACAGATTCTTGATCAGGAAAACGTTGTCCTCGGCGACGCCAGACGGGCGGGCGATGAACGCCACGCGCTGATTGATGATGAACAGCGCGTTGCACACGATGGCCAAGGTCAAGGCCACTTGCAGCGCGATCAATAGCGCGCCGACTTTGTTGCGCTTGAGCGCGGAAAAAATGGGGCCGATTTCCATCACTGACTCCTCATAAACGATAGGTATGAATATTGATCGGATCTGATTCGCGATCAAATCTGTTTGCAACCTTGTTAGTTCGATTTCAACTGCCACGCGGGTTGCACCTGCGTGGCACGGAAGGTCGGATACAGCCCTGCCAGCACCGTCGCTACCACGGCGAGCGCCACGGTCAGCGCGACCATGCTGATATTCAGATGGGCAAGGCGCGCGATATCTTCGGGGAAAATACCGCGGATGCCGAGCAGCCCGAGCGCGGTCAGCACGACGCCGATCAAGCCGCCGGCCAGACCGATCACACCCGACTCGACGATGCACTGCGCAAACAGCGCCGACTTGTTCGCACCGAGGGCGCGGCGCAAACCGATCTCGCCGGAGCGCCCGAGAAACTTCGCCAGCATCAGCCCCACGGTGTTAATCAAACACACCAGCAGAAAACTGAAAGCGAGTAACACGGACACCTTGGCGTCGTTCGAAACCACTCTCTGTTCAACCAGCCAATCGTGCACGTTCAGTACACGGTTGTTCGGTTCCCAGGTGAACCGTCCCAAACGTTTCTGCTCCAGCGCATAGTTGTCGAGCCAGGCGCGATAAAGATCAGCATCCGCAGCCGAAGGCAGCTCGATCCAGAACTGATTCCATACGCATTCTGAATGCAGATACGCTTCCCAGCCCGCGCCCGGATCTTCATGACAATTGTTGTTGCCGTGCGTATTCATTTGCAGCTCAATCGCATGGGCGAATGGCACGAAAACTTCCTCTGTTTCCCCAAAGGTGCGTGTGGTTACATCGTAATAGCGTGGCTCGGGATTCCATTCGTCAAGTACGCCGATGACGCGATACTCGTGATCGTCCATATGGATGATCTTGCCCACGCTGTCGGCACCCGCAAACAATTTTTCGTTGGTTTTTTTGCTGAGCACGGCCACCGCGGCCTTGGCATCATCCTCGGTCTTGCTCCAGCCCTGTCCGAACAGAAATGGCGTATCGAACATCAGGAAAAAATCACTCGACGTGGCGCGTGCATCGACGAAGAAAGGCTTGATATCCCTGTTTTCCGGTGTCACCGAAAAACCGACCTCGTACATCACCGTCTGACGCGTCGCCTGATGCGCACGCAGCAGCGCGGTCGAGTCAACATAGGTGAGCTGATCGGTCGGATCGTTGTCGCCATCGCGGTGACTTTTCGGACCCCAGTTATCGATTTGCACCGCAAATAGCCGATCCGACTTCGATGGAATGGGATCACCTGACATCACGTGATAAACCGTGAACACCGTCATGGTCGCGCCGATTCCCAATGCGATTGCCGCGATCATCAACGCGGTGATGATCGGATTGCGCTTGAGACTGCGCACCGCGAGTGCAAAATAATAACTGAACATGGTGGTGCTCCCGATCAGGCGACGTGGGTGTTCTTGTCTTGCATCGACGTGGATGCACGCAGGCGCGGCTGTTCGTCCAGATCGGTGACCTGACCATCCATGATGTGGATGTTGCGATGCGCACGCGCGGCGAGTTCGGGATCGTGCGTAACCATGATGATGGTAGTGCCCTGTCGGTTGATTTCCTCAAGCAGCTCCATAACGCCACGCGCCATCAGCGAATCCAGATTGCCGGTCGGTTCATCGGCCAGCAGCAGGCGCGGACTGCCGGCCAGCGCGCGCGCGATCGCGACACGTTGCTGCTGTCCGCCGGAAAGTTCGGACGGATAATGTTTCATGCGAGACACCAGACCGACACGCGCCAGCACGCCATCGATGCGGCCCTTGCGCTCCGATGCGCTCATGCGCCGGTAGCGCAGCGGCACATCAATGTTGTCGAAAATATTCAGGTCGGGAATCAGGTTGAAGCTCTGGAAGATGAAGCCGATCTTTTCGTTGCGCAGCTTCGAGCGCGCGTTGTCGTCGAGCTTGCTCGCATCCACGCCGTCGAGCATGTATTGCCCGCCCGTGAGCGTTTCCAGCAGGCCGGCGATGTTCAGAAACGTGGTCTTGCCCGAACCGGACGGCCCGGTCACGGCGACGAATTCACCTTCGCGCACATGGATGTCGATGCTGCGCAGCGCATGCGTTTCGATCAGGTGCGTGCGATAAACTTTTTCGAGACGCGTCATCTTCAACATGATCATTTCCTCTGCGCTTCGGCGCGGTGTGAGTTGGACTTGCTGTTTTTGGAGATGCAGTTCGCCGACTGATTTTTCGGAGCCGCCACGGCAGCGAATTGCACACGGCGCAACGTTGACTGTTTCAATGCACGATCACCTGCGCGGCATCGTTGAAGGCATCGCTGCCTGACACCACGATGCGTTCGCCTACCGCTACACCACTGACGATTTCGACCGAATCCAACCCGGCGGCGCCGATTTGAATCTTGCGTTTTTCCGCGATACCGTCCTTGATCACATACGCAAACCGTCCGCCGCCGCTATCGACGAACGAGCCACGCTCGACCATCAACACGTTCGGGTGTTCATCGAGCAGGATGCGCGTGCTCAAGCGCTGGTTCTGGCGCAGGCCCTCCGGCACCTTGTCGGAAAAACGCACGCGCCCGGTGACTTGCCCGTTCACCACTTCCGGCGAAATCGCACTCACCTCGCCCTTGGCCGTGCCGGCGCCGACGCTGATCTCGGCGTTCATGCCAACGCCGAGATCGCGCGCGTAGGTTTCCGGCACCAACACCTCGACTTCGAACGCGGTCAGATCGACTACGCTCAGCAACGGCGCATTCGCCGCGACGTTGGCTTTCTGCGCGACCAGCAACGTGCCGACCTGGCCACTCACCGGCGAGCGGATTTTCAACGCATCGACTTGGCGTTCGAGATCGGCGACCAACAGTTTTTGTTTCTCCAGCGCAAAACCCTTGGTGCGCAGATCGAAGTCCAGACTTTCGTGCACCAGCCCAACATCCTTGCGCGCATTCGCGACTTCGAGCTCGGCCTTGGCCAGCACGTCTTTCGCGCGCAGCACGGCGAGTTCGGACGTAGCACCCTTCTCGAACGATTGCTGATTGCGCTGCACCTCACGCTCGGCGCCGACGCGATCAATCTCGGCCTGATCGAGCAATTTCTGCGTGTTCAATTGCTGCTTGCGACTGTCGATTCGGCTGCGCTGCACATCGATGTCCAGGCTCTGCACAGTCGAGCGTTCCTGATCGAGTTTGTTGTTGAGTTCCGGACTGAAGACTTCGGCCAGCAGTTGATCTTTCTGCACCTTGTCGCCGGCGTTGATCGCCAGCGTGACCGTGCCGCCGGCGGGTGTGTACAAGGTTGGGCTAACCGCAGCGACCACGCGCCCTTGCACCGAAACATCACGCACCAGATTGCCGAGCTTGACCTCGGCGACATGCAACCGACTCAGGTTGACCGAACTATTGATCGAGAACAGGCGCAATAGCGACGGCGTCACCCAGATCAGCAGCAACACCACCGCCACGCCACCCACACCGAGCATCAACCAGCGCGTGTTCGACGGCGTGGTCGCTGCGATGCGGCGGTCTTGTGCAGCAGTATCTCGAATCATCATCGGGCTCTCGTCGGGCGGAAAAAAAGATGGCTCGGTTGCTCCGTAGCAACTCACATGCCAAGTGCCATGCGCTGGCAAAAACAAAACGGAATCAGTTGTTTATGCGACTGCGCGATGGCTTGGCCGCAGTCCTTTCGGGCGGACGGACAATGCTCGGACAAGCACGCGGACAACCGTCCGGTAGCGTCGGCCCGCACCCGCAAAGCGATGCGCGCAAGAAATTTCCAAATCGGTTGCGACCATCGCGCCCGCAAGCGCATCTTTATCGAACATGACCGGTTCTCCTTTCCAGATCGATGTCCCGAACAGCTTGCTGCAACGCGCCGGCCACGGCGACATGCGCGCGTTCGAGCAGTTATATCGATTGTTCGAGCGGCCCGCTTATACCTTGGCGTTGCGCATGCTCGGCGATCCCGACCAAGCGCGCGAGGTATTGCACGACACGATGCTCAAGGCGTTCCAGCGCATCGCGCAATTTCGCGGCGAAGCACCGTTCTGGGGCTGGCTGCGGCAGATCGCGTTGAACGAAACCCTGATGCGCTTGCGCCAGCGGCGCAACGACATCGGCCATGACAACGAGTTGCCCGACGTCGCCGACGATGGTGCTGCACCGTGGGTGCTGGCCGACGCTGGTGCGCTGGAGTGGAGCCTCGGCGAATTGCCAGTACAAACCCGCAGCGTGATCTGGCTGTATCACGTCGAAGGTTATACCCATCCGGAGATTGCCGACCTGCTCGGCAAGACCGTGAGTTTTTCCAAATCGCAGGTCGCGCGCGGCACCGCAAAATTGCGCAGCCTGCTGACGACCGAAACGGAGCCAGACAGATGTCCGACCTACCGCACGAGCATGGCATGAACACGCCGGATTCCACCACGGCGAAATCCCTCGCGAGCGCGCTGTGCGGGCTAGCCCAGGTGCAGCCGGAAACCAGTCTTTGGCCGACGCTTGCAGCGAGCCTGTTGCAGCGGCAAAAACCGGCACGCAAGCGCTGGTCATATGCGCTGCCAGCGGCGCTCGCGGCGAGCATCGTACTGTTGGCATTAGCGCTTTTTTGGCGGGCGGCTAACACACCGCAAGATACAAGCGCGACTCACAGCGATATCGCCCTGAACCCGACACCATCCGATCCGAAAAGTCTCGATGCGATGACGCAGATCAATGCACTGCG
>JAYVTP010000169.1:0-5921 GCA_043788685.1 Pseudolysobacter sp.
GATCACGGCGGCGTAGTCGCGCGACCAGTACACCGGCGTATCCGGATCGATCGCGCGCATGATTTCGTCGAGCCGCGGCGCGAACGCAAGCGCATCGCCACGCGTGCGTACCGCGATGCTGGCGACTCGAAACGGCCCTTGGCGCAAAGGGATCAGCAACGTCGGTTGTGGTTGATCGCCCGGCGCATATAGCGTGAGCGCACCGATCACGCCGACCACCGTCACCGTGGCCGCATTCGGGTCGCGCGGATCTAGCCGAAAGCGGCGCCCGAGGATCGGTTGATCGCTGCTGAAACGCTCGACAAAACGCCGATCGACGACCGCAGTGCGATCGCCATCGACGCGATCGCGACTATCGAAAAAGCGGCCTTCCTGCAAGGCGATGCCATAGGCCGCGAGAAAATGATCGTCGACCGCGCCGTAGCTGGCCTGCGCTAAAACGGTGTCGCCGGATGCGGTGTTTTCTGCCGGCAATACAGCATGGCTTTCGTTGAACCAGGTGCCGGGCAGCGCGGTGCCGACGCTGCTGTCGATCACGCCCGCATCGGCACGCAGATGCTCCGCGAGTTTGTCGTAAAGCTGCCATTGTGCCGCTGCATTCGGGTAAGTATTTTCCGGCAACACGATGCGCGCGCTGAGCAGGTAGTCGGTGTCGATACCGAGATCGATATGGTCGATCGAGACGATGCCGCGCAGCATCGTGCCGACGCTGATCAGCAAGGCGCACGACAACGCGACTTCACCGATCACGAGGATGCGGCTGATGCGCCCGAACGAGCCACCAGCGACGTTGCGCCCGCCTTCGCGCAAACCGCTCGCGACTGCGGCAGCGGCGCGCAACGCCGGCAGC
This sequence comes from Pseudolysobacter sp., assembly GCA_043788685.1. Lineage (GTDB taxonomy): Bacteria > Pseudomonadota > Gammaproteobacteria > Xanthomonadales > Rhodanobacteraceae > Pseudolysobacter. The sequence goes on from JAYVTP010000169.1 coordinate 851, forward strand.
AAACCGCTGGCCAGCGCAGTGAGCAGCACCGCACCAAGTGCGAGCAACACAACCGTGCTGTCCAGATCGAAGCGCAACCACAGCGGCGGGCCGAAATCCGCAGCGCGCAACATACGTTGTTGCCAGCCGATGCCGATCTGCGCAAGCAGCAATGCGGCGACCGTCGCGAGCAGGCTCAGCAGCAGACTTTCCGCGAGCAGATGGCCGATCGGACGCTTGCGCGTGGCCCCCAGCGCGACGCGCAACGCGAACTCCTGGCGCCGACTCAGCGTGCGTGTCAGCAGCAGATTCGCGGCGTTCGCGCAGGCCAGCAGCAACACCACAAAAACGCTGCCGAGCATGAGCTGCAACATCCCGCGCATGCTGCGCTCGACCGCCATATACGCGAGCGGCTCGATGCCTGTGCGCAGACCGCGAAAACGTTCCGGCTCGCGCTGCGCGGCTTGCGTCAACCAGTTATCCAGTGCCGCGCTCAGACCGGCATCGGTCGCATCCGCATGTCGGCGCAGGATCACCCAGTACGCGCGATCGTCCGGCTTCGCTGCCTCCGTGAGCGCTGCCGCGAGCCAGATCACTTCACGACTCGGATAGCTGAAATTTTGCGGCATCACGCCAATCACGATCGCCGGCTGCGCATTCACGCGCACCTGCCGACCGATGATCTGCGCATCGCCGCCATAGCGACTTTGCCAAAGTTCATACGACAGCATCGCGGTAGCCGGCGCGCCTTCGCGCTCGTCATCGCCGGAAAAATCCCGACCAAGCATCGGTGCGATGCCAAGCACATGAAACAGATTGGTGCTGACAAAAGCGCCGTTGACGCGTTGCGGCCGATCCTGATCGCTGAGATTGATCGTCGAGCGCGCCACGCCGCCGACGTCTGCCGAGCTCGCCAGATACCGCCGCATCTCGATCAGATCGGTATTGCTGACTGGGTTGATGTTCTCGTCGCCGCTGATATTGCGAACACCCGCGTGCAGCAACTGTTCTGGCGCCGCGAACGGCAGCGGCCGCAGCAGAAAACCGTTGATCATCGCGAGCATGAAAATCACGCACGTGAGCCCGGCGGCAAGCACACCGATCACCAGCGCGGAGAACGCGGGCCGCGCCAGAATGCCGCGCGCGGCGATTTTGAGTTCATGGGAAAAACCAGTCATCGCGATTTCCTCAACTCAGCTCAATGGCGTAACGGCGCGCACTGATGCAACAGGCGAGCGCGCGCGAAATGCTTTCATCATTCATGCCGCAGCGCCTCCGTTGGCGAAACGCGCGCAGCACGGCGCGCCGGCAACCAGCACGCGGCCAGCGCAGTCGCCGCGAGCACCAGCACGACGACGGCCAGACTCAACGGATCGACACTGCCGATGCCGAACAGTTGGCTCTTCAATACCTGGCCGAGTGCGAGCGCGGCGAGCACGCCGATACCGAGACCAGCCCCGATCAGGCGCGTGCCATCGCCGAGCACCAATCGACGGATACGTGCCGCGTCTGCGCCAATGGCCATGCGCACACCCAGTTCGCCGGTGCGCTGCGTGACGGTGAACGCGAGCACGCCATAAATGCCGATGGCCGCGAGCAGCAAAGCCAGCACCGCAAAACCACCGAGCAATTGCATCGGCACACGGCGACCGGCGAGCGACAGGCGAATGCGCTCGTCCATGCTGCGGATGTCGAACAGCGGCTGATCGGGGTCGATCGCACGGATTGCGCTACGCAGCGAATCGATTAACGCTGCGGGTGCAATCGTGCTGCGCACGGTGAGCAGTGCGGTAGCGCTGGACGAGTTGGCGAAGTCGAAGTAATACGCTTCTTCGCGCGCCGCCTCGCTGAGATTTTCATTCTTCACGCTGCCAACCACGCCGATGATGTTGTACAGGTCGGGCTTGCTCGGTGTGCCCATGTCGAGCTGATGATCGAGCGCATCGCCGCCTGGGAAGTGCTTGTGCTCGAAGGCCGCATCGATGACCACGACCGGCGCTGCGGTGTCCCAGTCGGCACGCGTGAACGCCCGCCCACGCAGCAGCGGAATGTCCATCGCGCTGAAATAACCTTCGTCCACACTCGACACATGGCCGTGCGGCGGCGAAGCCGTATCGGGTCGTCCGGCGATGCGAAAACTCGCGCCACCCTGCTGACCAGCGAAGGGCAGAGTGTCGATCAATCCCACTGCAGTCACGCCCGGCACCTTGCGCACTTCATCGAGAATCCGCGCGAAGCCGCGCACCCCCGCCGGATCATCCGGATATTTGTTTTTTGGCAATGCGATGGCGGCGGTGATCACGCCGCCGCTGCGGAAGCCGGGGCTTTCCTCAAGCACATTGGCGAAACTGCGTAACAGCAATGCCGATCCCGCGAGCAAAGTCACCGCGAGCGCGAGCTGCACGATCACGAGGAAGCCGCGCGTGCGGCGCGCGTTGCGACCGCCCTCGCCCAGCCGCCCGGCATCGCGCAAGGCTTGTTGCGGTCTGATACTCACCACCGAAAGCACGGGAAACAGCCCGAACAGGATACCTGCCGCAATAGAAACGATGAGACTGAAACCGAGCACGTGCAGATCGGGCGTGATCGTCACCCAATCCGGCACCAGCCCGGAACCGGCCACGAGCTGTGCGCCAGCGAGCGCGATCATCGAACCGAGTACGCCGCCGGTCAGCGCCAGTACCAGCGCTTCGATCAACAGTTGCCGCGCCAGCCGCGCGCGTCCGGCGCCGAGTGCCGCGCGCACCGAAAATTCTTTTTGCCGCGTCGAGAAACGGCTCAGTAAAAGATTGGCGATATTCGCGCAGGCAATCAACAGCACCAAGGTCACTGCGCCCTGCAACAGAAACAACACATCGGCGCGATCACCAGCGAGCAGTTCACGCAACGGTTGCGCGCTGATGGTGAAGCCGGATGCGCGCACGAATTCGGCAAACCGCGCGCCGTCTTCACCGAGCGCACCGACCCGTTCGGTGTTGTGTCGTATCACCAGATCGCATTGCGTCTTGAGGCTGGCGAGCGTGGCGCCGGGCGCAAGTCGCGCGACGCTGTCGGAGAACTCCTGGCCGCGCTGGCGATCCCCTTTTTGCGCATCGGTGAACGCGAAAGGCACGTACATCTGCGTATCGCGATTGGGAAACATGAAGCCGTCCGGCATCACGCCGACGACATGATAATTTTCGCCGTTGAGGCGCAGATCGCGCCCGATGATGGATGCATCGGCATTGAAATGATTGCGCCACAGTGCATTGCCGAGCACCACGACTTTATCCTTGCCGAGCTGCGCTTCATCATCGGTGAAGGTGCGCCCGAGCGCGGCGCTGACGCCCAGTGTGGAGAACAAGGACGGCGTGGCGCGGATGCCGCGCAGGCGTTCCGGCGCGCCTTCGGTGGACAGATTGAGGCTGGTGTTGGTGTACAACGCGCTGTCGCTCAAGGCAGGCACATCGGCACGACGGTCGAGATAGTCGGGGATGGAAACGCCGGCGCGACCCGGTCCGGATTTCGCGTAGTTATTGCTTACATCGACCAGCGCATCGGCATCACGATATGGCAACGATTTCAGATAAATGCCGTCGATCAGACTGAACACCAGCGTGTTGGCGCCGATGCCCAGCGCCAAGGTCAGCAGCGCCGCTAGCGTGAAACCAGGGCGCGCGACCAAGGTGCGAATGGCGTAGCGAAAATCCTGTTTGAGGATGTCAAACATGGTCATCTCCCGCCTTCTCCAGGCTGGTCACGTTGCCATCGCAGGAACCGCCGTCGGTCAGCGGCAATCCGCTCACGCCGCCGACCGCATTCACGCCGAGCAGGCACGCGAATGCAGTCATCAATTCGCTGTAACGTCGCGCGCTGGCAGCGGCAATGGCGGCATCGCGCGTCCCCGGCTGCGACACCTGCAAACTAACTGCGCCTGCGCTCGCGAAACCCGGATCGATCGCGAGCAAGGCGAGACAATTTCGCCCGAGCAGGCGAGCGCCGATCAGCAGCTGGGTGGTCAGCGCGGTTTGTCCGATCAGCAACAGCGCGCGCGCGCGAAGACTGCGCAAGGCGTGGCGCAAGTCGTCGAAGACGTTCATGGCGTAATGCGCTGGCTGGCGGGACGACGCAGGCGTTCGTCTTCTTCGTGGCGCAGGCGATGCATCGTGGCTTCGTCGACGACACGGCCGTCGAACATGAAAATCCGGCGTTCGGCGAATTCGGCATAACGCGTATCGTGCGTGACCATGCAGATGGTCGAACCGGCCTTGTGCAGTTCGTCGAGCAGGGCCATCACGGCCTCGCCGTTTTTCGAATCCAGATTTCCGGTCGGCTCATCCGCGAGCAGGATGGACGGCTGTCCGACCAGCGCGCGCGCGACCGCAACGCGCTGCTGCTGGCCGCCGGAAAGTTGCGCCGGATAATGTTTTACGCGATGTGCCATGCCGACTCTTTCGAGCGCGGCGATGGTGCGTTCGCGGCGCTCGGCCTTGCTCACGCCATCGCGATAGGTCAGTGGCAGTTCGACGTTCTCGAATACGCTCAGATCGCCGATCAGGTTGAAGGCCTGGAACACAAAACCGATTTCCTGATTGCGGATCAATGCGCGTTCGCTCGCGCCGATGTCGGCGACTTCGCGACCGTTCAAAACATAGGTGCCTTCGCTCGGCGTATCGAGCAGGCCGAGGATCGCCAGCAAGGTCGACTTGCCACAGCCGGACGGACCGGAGATCGAGACGTATTCGCCGCGACGGATATCGAAATGTACGCCGGCCAGCGCGTGCGTTTCGACCTCGTCGGTAAGGAACACTTTCTTGATGCTGTCGAGGCGGATCAGGGATTCATTGGTCATAAAACTCTCGTGATCGGGTTTCGGGTAGGCGTGGAATTAATTTCGTCGCATGGATTTAAAACGAAGCCGTCGTCCCAGCGCAGGCTGGGATCCAGTTCTCAGTCGATCTGCCATGAGAACTGGATTCCAGCCTGCTCTGGAATGACGAGCAAAAAAAGTATGACGAGCAAGCCATCGGAAAAAATTTCATGCGCTCCCATCTCATTTCAGACGGATGCGATCGTGCTGATCGTACGCGCTGGTATCGGACAGAATCACCTG
>JAYVTP010000170.1:0-4805 GCA_043788685.1 Pseudolysobacter sp.
CGGTGAATCTGGTTCGGGAAAATCCACGCTCGCGCGTTGTCTACTGGGTCTGCAACGTGTGCAAAGCGGCACGATTCATTTCGCTGGTAAATCGCTCGCCCTGGATTCGAGCGCGGAGTGGTTACCATTGCGGCGGCAATTGCAGATCGTGTTCCAGGATCCGTATGCTTCGCTCGATCCGAGTATGCGTATTCGCGAGGTGCTGCTCGAACCGCTGCAGATTCACGCGCTCGGCAACAGCCGTAACGTGCGCGAGTCACGAATACACGAATTGCTGGAATTGGTCGGCCTCGATGAAAGCGTATTAATGCGTTATCCGCATCAACTTTCGGGCGGACAAAATCAGCGGATCGCTATCGCGCGTGCACTCGCGGTCGATCCGCTGTATCTGATTTGCGACGAAGCCACCAGCGCGCTTGATGCCGCGCACCAGTCGCATATTCTGTCCTTGCTGCAGGCGCTGCAAAAACAGCGTGGACTCGGTCTGCTGCTGATTACGCATGATCTGCGGCTGGTGCGCGCCTGCGCCGATCGCATCGGTGTGCTGTATCGCGGTGCGCTGGTAGAGCTGGGCGATACCGAAACCGTTCTGACCACGCCGCAACATCCTCACACTCAATCCTTGCTTGCAGCGATGCCAATTGATCTGCGGCAGTGGCCGAGGCCATCCACTACAGAAAAATAGAAAGCCAATCGCAATCGAGCTGTGACACTGCGCTGCCGAAAATCGCCAGTCGCGCAATTTGCAATGGACATTTTTGCAATATGCATTGCGTAAAAAATCATCGCCCGAGTAAAAACGATTAAAAACAATGGTCGGATGAGATCGGATATCAATCCCTCACGAAATGTTCGTGGCACATCGATTGCAGCATTGTGCTCGCAGTATTCGATATTTCAGCGGGAGAAAAATATGATCGCAAAAACATTGTTGATAACTTTGTTGATGGCGGCATTGCCGATGGCAGCGCATGCACTTGACCGAAAAGATGCCGAGCGCGCGATGACGGAAGGCAACGCCGCGGTGGAGTCGGCGCAGCGTGCTGATGCCGCGCAATATGCCGCCACCGACCTCAACACCGCGCACGATATGCTGACGAATGCGCAAGCCGCATTCGATCATCATCACTGGAGCGACAGCGTGTTCTCGGCGGAGAACGCAAAAGCGGATGCCGATCTGGCCACCGCTCGAAGCCGCCAGCATCGCGCCGAACAATCCACCGCCGAAGTGGAGCAAACCGTACGCAGCTTGCGTGAACAACTGGGCATTGCGGGAGGTCAATCATGATTATTTCCCGGAAAGTTATCAGCGCAGCTATCCTGCTGGGTTTGATCGCGGGTTGCGCCAGCGTTCCACCGGGTCCGGCGCCGGAAGTGGTGCGTCTGCAAAATGATCTGCGTCACGCACACGAAGATCCGCGCATCGGCCCCAATGCGACGGACGAGCTCCGCCAAGCCGACAGCGCAGTGAATGTGGTGGCGATGGATCGCCGCGGCACGGATGCACAACTGTATGAGCATCATGTGTATATCGCCGATCATTTGATTCGCATCGCCGAGGCGCAGGGATTGGCGCGCTATGCGGAAATCAAGGCAAAGGATCTCGGCGTCGAACGTGACCGTTTGCTGGTCGATGCGAAGTCGCGCGATCTGCGTAACGCTCAAGTCGTCGCGAACACCGCGCTGGCTGCAGCGGATGCAGAACACCGCAACGCCGTGATCGCGCGTAGCGATGCAGAACAGTCACGTGCGGAAGTCGATTCATTGCGCGCCGACCTGCGCGATCTGCAGGCACAGCAGACGCAGCGTGGCATGCTCGTGACCTTGGGCGATTTTCTGTTCGAAACGGATCGCGCCGAACTCAAGCCGGGAGCCGCACGCACGCTTGATGGATTGGTGCGCGCGCTGAGCGACGATCCAGCAGCTACCATCCAGATAGAAGGTCACACGGATTCGACCGGTAATCGCGAGCACAACGTCGATCTTTCATTGCGCCGCGCCGACGCAGTGAAAATGTATCTGAACAGTCACAACATCGATTCCCAGCGCATGACCACGCAGGGGCTCGGCCCGGATTTTCCGGTAGCCTCCAACGATAGCGAGGCAGGCCGCCAGCAGAATCGCCGAGTTGAAGTGATTCTGAAAACGCGTGTGGCACTGCGATAAAACATACGGAACTCAGGAAACTGCGCCAGGGACGGCGCACGTGTAATACGCGTCATTCGCCTTCTACCCAACCGGGTTCGCTGGATAATCTCTGTTCCGGCAATTTCAATTTCATGAGCCAGGCGGCCTTGCTGCCAACGTGTCGCTGGCTGCTCCATGTGATCGGCGCGAGACCGGCATGTTCGGAGCGATAGACGTGCTCCAGTGCATCGAGAAACGTGCGGCGCGTGACATCACGTCCCAATTGCGCCAGCACTGACGTCGTGATCGATAGCGCAGCATTGGCAGCATCACGATTGCCTTGCGGTGTGGGAGGCATTAAGGCTGCCACGATCACACGCTGATCCAGCGCGACAGGCAGACTGCTCAAGGCACAATTCTGTGCGGCGGCGGAAGTCAGCAAGACCAGCGTATCCGCCGCAATATGACTTGTTTCGCTGCAATCTTTCGTACGCAGAATACTTCTGGAATTATTGCTGCGCGCGTAGGTTTCGAGCGCGGCGATCTGATCCTGCGTGCTCGCGGTCAGAATAAAAATATTGGCAGCCGACACCGCCTCCGTGAAATACGTCGCGATGGTCGGCATGCCGTTGCGCGTCGCCGCCGCGATGCTGATACTGCTATCCGCCGATGCATCGATGGTGAGGAAAGCATCGTCATCTCTTGTGCGGCTGATCTCGATTCGGCGGCCATACAGCGGTGCATCGGTCGCCATTAGATCGTCGGCGCCGAGCACATTGATGCGAATGCTGTCGTTGCTGATTCCCGGTTGCGAGGCACTGCCGATGACATCGAGATAAGCGAGCAGGTCGCTCGCATCCTGTTGTGTCAAACGAAAATGCGGCATCGCGCTGTCGAGTGGATAACCGGCGCTGTCGAGCCCCATCGTGATCGCGCGCTTGAGCAAGTTTGGTGTGTATGCCGATCGCAAACGCGAGCCGACCGTAGCACTGCGAGCGAGTGTCGCCGGCGTGATATCGGCGGGATGCACGCCGCCCTCCGATTTGCCGCGTGCATCAATGCCGTGACAATTCGCGCACGGCAGCAACGTGGCCGGAATGACGGCACTGTTGTTGCCGAGCGTGGCATCGATGTCGTGACTGCGGTCGGCTTGGCCGTGCAGGAAAATTTCGCGGCCGCGTTGCTGTGGTTCGGTCAATCCGGCGCCGAGCATGGCCAACGCGACGAAGCCCAGGTGCAGCAGCATCATTGCGGGTCTGGCTGTGCGAGATGTTCGCGCAGGATGCGCGCGACGGTCGCGGGATCGGCAAGGCCATCGAGCCGTTGCCACGGTCCGCCATGCCGATCGTCAATCACGATCAACAGCGGTGAATGCGAGGCCGGATCCACCGCGGACGAGCCGAGCGATTTTACGAGCGTATCGATATCCGCCTTGCCGCCGGTGACCAGTGTCCAGCCGGGTTTTGCGCCAAATTTCTGACTCCATTGCGCGAGTCGCGCCGGGGTATCGTTGAGCGGATCGATGCTGATCGAAAGCAGCATCACATCACGCGCCTGCGCGCCGAGGAGGGTTTGCAATTGCGCAAAATGCAATCCCATCAGCGGACAGACGGTGCCGCAATCGGTGAAGACAAAATTCACCGCCACCAGTCGGCCTTTCACCAGATCGCTGTAGAAACGCACGGGTTGGTCGGCCTGCGTGATCACGTTCACATCGGAGATCGAGGCGGCGATTTTCTTTTCGTTGCTTATCGCGATGCTGGCTGGCTGACGATGCTCTTGCGCATACGCGCAGCACGCCAGCAGGATGCTCAGAACGGGCAAGACAAATCTGAAACGCATGCAGGAACGGCCTTGGTTTTTTTTTGCGCGAAATCGCAATTTTCAGAGTGGAGAAAACAACGTACAGATAATCGATAGTGACCCAGGTTTCGGTCGTAATTATTTCGCGACTGCCGCCCCGCCTTGATCATTGATGACGCCCATGATGAGGCCGTTGATCTCCGTTGTTGTCGCTGCGCCGTTGATTTTTTTCCACAGCCCGGTGCGATCGTTGCCGGCCACGATCAGGTCCATATGCGCATCCGGTTCCGCGGTGTATTGACCGATGCGCTTGAGCGCGACAGCGATCTGTTCATTCGATCCGGTCAGGAAATACCAACCCGGTTTGGCATTCAGGCGCTGCGCATATTTCTTCAATGCGTGCTGGTTGTCGTGCGTCGGATCGACCGTGATGGAGATGAGGCGCACATCGCGCTCCATCTTCGTACCGAGCTGGCCTTGCAGCGATTTCAGCGTGCTCATGATGATCGGGCAACTTGCCGTGCAGCCCGCAAAAAACGTATGGATCACCGCGACATGATCGGCGATCACGTCGCGGTAAAGATCGACGCTGTGTCCGTCCTGATCGACCAAAATAATGCCGTCGAAATATTTTGCGGCGCCGCTCGGCGTGGCAGCGGCGAACACTGCCGCCACACTGCCGAAGAACGCCATCACCGCCAGCAATTTGCGCACTCCTCTTACTCCATCAGTTCCACGACGCCGCTCGCCGGATTCAGCCAATACTGATCCGGCACGCCGCCGTAGGCAATCTGCTGCTGGTTCTTCTGCAACAACTGCATGGTCGGGAAAATCAGACGGAAACCCGGCTCGAAAATCTGTCCTTGCGGATGCTG
>JAYVTP010000171.1:0-6464 GCA_043788685.1 Pseudolysobacter sp.
ATGCCTGCGCAATCGTCAATGGCGGCGCGCAATGCTGGGGTTACAACTACGACGGCCAACTCGGCGATGGCGGATTTCTTGATCGCACCCAGCCGGGGCCGGTGTACGGATTGCAATCCGGCGTAACTGCGATTGTCGTCGGTGGTTATCACACCTGCGCGATCGTCAACGGCGGCGTGAAGTGCTGGGGCCGCAATCCTGACGGCGAACTCGGCAACGGCGACCTCAACGACAGCGCGATCCCGGTGCCGGTACAAGGATTGACGTCCGGCGTCATCGCTATTTCGGCCGGGCTGTATCACACCTGCGCCATCCTCAGCGGCGGCACGGTGCGATGCTGGGGCTGGAACTCGAACGGGCAACTCGGCAACAACACGCTCAACGCAACCAACAGCGGCGCACCCACCGCGGTATCGAATATCGCCTCGGGTGCGACGATGCTCGCGAGCGCCGGCTATCACACCTGCGCAATCGTCAGCGGCGCGGTGCAATGCTGGGGCTACAACGTGTACGGCGAACTTGCCAACGGCTCGATCATCGACAGCCATATCCCGGTGGCAACAAACGTGCTGGGAGCGGCGATTGGGTTGACGGTGACCTCAATTGCATCCGGCTTGTTCCACACCTGCGCGATCATCAGCGATGGCACCATGCGCTGCTGGGGCGGCAACGGCAACGGCGAGCTCGGCAACAACACCTTGGTGGCGACCAATGGCGGCATGGCGGTCACGGTTAGCGGCATCGGCTCCGGCACCACGGCGATCGCGGCTGGCGGCTACCACACCTGCGCCGTGGTCAGTGGCGCGGCCAAGTGCTGGGGTTACAACATGTTCGGCCAGCTCGGTGTCGGATCACTGCTGGACAGCCATGTACCAGTGGCGGTGAGCGGACTCACAACGGGCGTGTCATCGATCACCGCAAGCCTGTCGGATTCATGCGCGCTGGTCACGATCGCCGGCAAGAGCGAGGTGAAATGCTGGGGCATCAATCTCGATGGCGAGGCCGGTCTCGGCGATCACGTTTATCAAGTGACACCGGTGGCGGTGAGCGGCCTCGCAAGCGGTGCCAGTGCGCTCGCATCCAGTGCGGTTTCGCTGCACAACTGTGCCGTGGTTAGCGGCGCGGCGCAGTGCTGGGGCGACAACGAAACCGGTGAGCTTGGCAACGGCAACATCATCGACAGCTCGATACCGGTCGCGGTCAGCGGATTGAGCTCAGGCGTGACCGGTGTCGCCACCGGCGGCTACCACAGTTGCGCGGTAGTCGGCGGCGCGGCGAAATGCTGGGGCAACAATGGCAACGGACAACTCGGCAACGGCACCACCACCGCCAGCTCGGTGCCGGTGACCGCCATCGCTTCCGGCGTGACCGCGATCACGGCTGGTTATGCCTACACCTGTGCGATCGTCAGCGGCGGCGTGAAATGCTGGGGCGCGAATAGCAACGGCGAACTCGGCGACGGTTTGATCAGCGAGAATCATTCACCGGTAGCAGTCACCGGACTCAGCACCACGGTCATCGCGATCTCCTCGGGCGTCGCGCATACCTGCGCGGTGCTGCAGACCGGCAAGATCCAGTGCTGGGGTTACAACTCGAGCGGCCAACTCGGCAACGGTACTAACGTCTCGACGCTGGCCACGCCGCCGGTGACCGTCGCCGGCATCAGCAGCGGCGCAACCGGTATTGTCAGCGGCGTTTATCACACCTGTGCAATTGTCAGCGGCGGCGTGCAATGCTGGGGCGATGGTCTGACTGGCCAGCTCGGCAATGGCGGCCTGAGCAACAGCTACACGCCGGTCGCGACCAGCGGACTCAGCTCCGGCGTGACGGCAATCACCGCCGGCGGCGGCTTCACGTGTGCTGTGGTGAGTGGCGCGGTGAAATGCTGGGGTGCGTTTTACACATTGGCTGGCAACGGCGCGGTGGCGTTGTACACGACGCCGTTCGCGATGCCGACCCTCGCTAGCGGCGTCACTGTGCTCGGTTCGTCGTATTCGAGCGCTTGCGCTATCGTCAGTGGCGCGGTGAAATGCGCCGGCACGGATTATTTCGGCGAGCTAGGTGATGGCCGTTCGGTTTATCTGACCGCGCCGTTATTTGTCGTGCAGGGCGACCGGATTTTCTACGATAGCCTCGAAGGCTATTGATGCGGGTTGCATGCGAATGTGCGAGTCAGTCGCTGTGAAATTTTCCGGTGTGGCTGGAACATCCGAATCACGTAATGCACGCGAACGATGAAACGGAAATTCGGCTATTTCAGCTGATCGAACGTATCAGTGGATTGCCAATAGACGCCGAAAACCTGTAGCGGGTTGGTGGCCGACAGCGTCACGTCGACGACTTCGGTACCGATCGGCAAACTTGCGGTGCCGCACCGCACTGAAAAACAGATCGAGAGTTCGTCTTCCGGCAGGATAACGCCGTACATGGACCATGCCTGGCCATGACTGAGCAAGGCAGTTCGTTGGCCGGTATTCGAGAGGATTGATACCGAGACACCGGCATCCTGGACCACCGCATCCAGTTCGTCGCCCAGCTTCATCATCTGCTTCGACGGCACGTTTCCGCGCAGAAGAAAACAAACCGACGTATCCTTGCCGACCACACGGGCATCGGCTGCAGGCAACACGATTTGAGTAGCGCCGATCATCAATGGTTGGTCGGCAAGCACGATAATGTTCGTCGTTTTGCCGGTCATCGCATCAATGATCCGCTGCACCTTCGAACAAGCCGCCAGCGCAAGCAATGCAAATAATGCTGCAGCAAATTTCATGACCCGATACCGCGCATGATGGCTTTCATCAACAACCGCGGTGTTGCGGATATTCATGCGCTTGTGGTGGCAAGGCGGATGGCCAGCGCAACGCCGCCGAACAAGCTCAACTCTGCGAAACGTTGACCCATTCCGCGCACGCTCGAAAAAGCTGGCAGTGAAATGAGAAGGGTTGCACCCAGCATGATAAAACCCATCGCCTTGAACGGCTGACCAAAATGCCCCGAAATGCGAAGCAACGCAAATCCGCCGCCGAGATATTCGATCGCGCCACGGAGATTATGCATGGCCTGGCGCCAGCTGCCGGAGAAAGGTGAGCCGGCATTGCACGGAAAAAGCGCCGCGGTCAGATGACCGGCGGCAATACAAACAGCGAGCGTTACCGTCGCGATAGCCAACGGCCCGAGCCACCACGCAACCATTCAGCAGCAACATGCCGACAGGGAAAAAAACGCCCGCCGCGACCTGTTTCGCTTGCGGCGAACCGATCTCGCCGAGCTCGCTGATCGTGCCCCGAATATGGCTGCAAGCCGGTTTTTTTCGACAAAGAAAAAACAGCGCTAGCAAAAGATAGACGAAGGCAAAAAGCGTCAGAACAAGGGCGGTCATGTCGGATCGGATTTTTGCATCGTGCCATCGGTTTCAAAATAGCGCGATCTGCCGCAAGCAGATATTGAGGATCGAGCGACGCGATCAACAGGCAAAAGATCACTTGAAAAAATCATCGCAACGTCGCGCTCGTCGAAGAAATGTGTCGAGCAGTCGAATACCAATCGTGCTGCTGTATCACCACGGTATTCGGCTAACGGATCTTATTGCAACGGGGGGGGGTGCATCAAGAGGGGATTTTGTCGAACCCGATTCGATTGTGACCCCGCGAATGTCTACGGCAAGCTCTGCTGCAGTTTCTCGATCCGTCCCCACACTTCCGGAGTGCTGCTTTCCCAAACCTCGCCTAACAACTCGCGAAAAATCGCACTGCGCCGTGCCTCGTCTTCGATTCGACCGATGAAGTCAGGTCCGTGATATTCGATCAAGTCTTCAAGCGGACCCGCAGCGAGCATTCCCAAACTTGCTCGCCCGGATTTCGAGAGATAACTTCGAGAATCGTCGCCCAACAATTCCCTGCCAATGGTCCATCGGCTGGACACATGAAATTCTCCACAGCCCACCACAGCGGATGATTTTCTACGGTGAGCAACGTGGGGGCTTCCTGCGCATCGATATACACAGTTGCCCAATGCTCAATTTCAGACTGAGTCATCGCCACGATATGACTTCGATCAAACCCGCTCTTCAATCGGCTGATAGGCCCGATCTTCTGGCCCGATGTAATTCGCGCTCGGGCGAATGATCTTGCCGTCGATGCGCTGCTCGATCACGTGTGCGCTCCAGCCCGAGGTGCGCGCGATCACGAATAGCGGTGTGAACATCGCGGTCGGCACGCCCATCAAGTGATAACTCACGGCGCTGAACCAGTCGAGGTTCGGGAACATCTTTTTGATCTCCCACATCACCGATTCGAGGCGCTCGGCGATGTTGAACATTTTGAGGTCGCCGGCCTGCTCGCCGAGTTCGCGCGCAACCTGCTTGATGACCTTGTTGCGCGGATCGGAAATCGTATACACCGGATGGCCGAAACCGATGATGACCTGCTTGTTCTCGACGCGCTGGCGAATGTCGGCCTCGGCTTCGTCGGGCGTGTCGTAACGTTTCTGGATCTCGAACGCGACTTCGTTCGCGCCACCGTGTTTCGGCCCGCGCAGTGCACCAATCGCGCCGGTGATGGCGGAGTGCATATCGCTGCCGGTGCCGGCGATCACACGCGCAGTAAACGTACTCGCGTTGAATTCGTGCTCGGCGTAAAGATTGAGCGAGGTGTGCATCGCACGCACCCATTGCGCCGAGGGTGTCTTGCCGTGCAGCAGATGCAGGAAATGGCCGCCGATGGAATCGTCATCGGTCTCGATTTCGATGCGTTTGCCGTTGTGCGAAAAGTGATACCAGTACAGCAGCATGCTGCCTAGCGACGCCATCAATTGATCGGCAATATCGCGCGCGCCAGCCGCATTGTGATCGTCTTTTTCCGGCAGCGCGCAACCCAGCGCGGAAACGCCGGTGCGCATCACATCCATCGGGTGCGCCGCAGCGGGCAATTGTTCGAGCACTGCTTTCACGCTGGCCGGAATACCGCGTAGTGATTTCAGTTTGGCCATATAGACGGCTAATTCGGAGCGCGTCGGCAGTTTGCCGTGGACCAGCAAAAACGCAATTTCCTCGAACTCGCATTCGTGCGCGATATCCAGAATATCGTAACCGCGATAATGCAGATCGTTGCCGCTGCGACCGACCGAACACAGCGCGGTATTGCCTGCGGCCACACCGGATAACGCGACCGATTTTTTCGGCTTGGGAAGAACTTGTTCGGACTCACTCACCTTGCTTCTCCACTCTATCTTTGTCAATACGATCGATGAGATCGCTATTCGGTAAATCCTTCGTCTTCGGATCGTTCATAGCTGTCGACGGCCACGTCTTGCTCACGGGTTTATGCGCAGCCGCTAGTGACTCGTCCAGCGCCACGGTTTCAGCCTTCTTTCTTGCCATCCGCAAACAGCGCATCGAGCTTCTGCTCGTAGGCGTGATAGCCGAGATGTTCGTAGAGTTCGGCGCGCGTCTGCATGGTTGGCACGGCGGCTTTTTGCGTGCCGTTACGGCGCACGGTTTCGTAAAAATTCAACGCCGCCTTGTTCATCGCGCGGTACGCGCCGCAGCAATACAACACGATATCGACACCGGCGTCGCCGAGTTCGGTCGTGGTGAACAACGGCGTCTGGCCGAACTCGGTGATGTTGGCGAGGATCGGCACCTTCACCGCATCCTTGAACTGGCGATATTGTTCGAGCGTGTAGATCGCCTCGGGGAAAATCATGTCGGCGCCAGCTTCGACACACGCTACCGCGCGCTCGATCGCGAGCTCGATACCTTCGACCGCGATCGCGTCGGTGCGCGCCATGATGACGAAGCCCGCTTCGTGCCGTGCATCGACCGCCGACTTGATGCGGTCGACCATTTCGCTCTTCGGCACGATCTCCTTGCCCGGGCGATGGCCGCAACGTTTGGCCGCGACCTGATCCTCGATGTGCATCGCGCCGGCGCCGGCCTTGATCACCGAGCGCACCGTGCGTGCGATGTTGAACGCACCGCCCCAGCCGGTATCGACGTCGACCAGCAACGGTAAATCACACACGTCGGTGATGCGGCGGATATCGGTGAGCACGTCTTCCATCGTGCTGATGCCCAGATCGGGCATGCCAAGCGAATTCGCCGCCACACCGCCACCGGAAAGATACAGCGCGTTGAAGCCGCTGTGCTTGGCCATCAACGCCGCGTAGGCGGTGATCGCACCGACCACTTGCAGCGGCTTCTCGGCGGCGACGGCAGCGCGGAAGCGCGCGCCGGCAGAAAGATTCGTGGTCATGGCAGTTCCCGGCAAAGACCGTTATTTTAGCCGATCTGCAACCCGGACAGAGAACTGCATGCCGAGCACTCCAGCAAATCATCACGCCACCGATGTTGCGGGCCGCACGACCGTGGGACGGCTGCGTTCGATTTTCAGCGGCTCGATTGGCAATCTCGTGGAGTGGTACGACTGGTACGTGTACTCGGCGTTTTCGCTGTATTTCGCCAA